>DNGT01000487.1 GCA_003486165.1 Desulfobacteraceae bacterium | reverse complement strand
GGTGCAGGCCCTGGAATGGGAATGGGGCTGGGATTGATGATGCCGGCTATGTTTTCACAATACTTTGCCGGTGTAAAACCTCAAGGCACTCAAACAGATATCCCGCCAGCGCTTTTGTGTCCGGATTGCAACTATTCCATTCCCATAAATGCGAAATTTTGTCCATTTTGCGGACATCAGCAGCTCGTTTTTAAGCAATGTGTAAAATGCGGCAAAAACCTGACACCCAGTGCAAAGTTTTGTTCCCGATGCGGTCAGCCGGCGGAAGAAAAACCAGAGCCAAAAAATTGTTCGAAATGCAACAGCGAAAACTTCGCCGAGTCCATGTATTGTAACAAGTGCGGAGAAAAGTTATAAATCCAAATAGAAAATCCGAGACATTTCATTACATAAATGACCGATATACTGATTGAGCATCAATGCCCACAGTGCGGGGCGCCGGCTGTTTTGAAAGAAACAGATCGTCTTTTTAGCTGCCAGTTTTGCCGAGTGAATTCATATTTGCTTCAAGAAGGTTTTTTCATTTATATGCTCCCCAACGCTGCACCTAAAACTAAAGAGCTGGTGTTTTTTCCATACTGGCGGGTTAAAGGAATGCTTTTTTCATGCGTGGATTCCGGTATTGAACACAAATTTATAGATGTCAGTCACCAGGCTGTTGAATCCCGTTATTTCCCCAACTCTTTAGGATTGCGCAGCCAGGCTCTTAAGCTCAATTTTGTTACACCGGAGATCAACGGTTATTTTCTTAAGCCGACTTTTTCTTTTAAAAAAGTGATGGATATTTTTCAGCACCGTTTCAANNCATCTCTTCCCGGCGGACGCCCCAACTGGCGCACTCAATTTATTCCAACGCTTTGTCCGAGTTGCGGGTGGGATCTGGAAGGGCGGCGTGATGCTCTGGTTTTGAACTGTAAGAACTGTAACTCCGTCTGGAGGCCGACGAAAAACGGATTCAAGCAACTTAAATTCTCGATCATTCAGACAAAAGATGAGAACGTTATCTATCTTCCATTCTGGCGTATAAAGGCTGATGTTAGCGGGATTACACTCAATTCATATGCAGATTTGGTCAGGGTTGCCAATCTGCCGAAAGCGATTCAGAAAAACTGGGACGATAAAGAATTTCGATTCTGGTCTCCGGCTTTTAAAGTCAGGCCTCGGGTTTTCATACGACTTGGGCGCAGCATTACGCTTTCACAGCCCATGGAAAAAATGCAGAAAGAGATGCCGGATGCCCCTATACATCCGGTAACATTACCCCTGAAAGATGCTGTTGAAAGCCTTACTATCAATCTGGCAAGTTTTATGAAACCCCAAGAAGACCTCTTTCCATTGTTAAAGGATATAGCAATAAAACCGATAAGTTATATTTTAGTTTATATACCTTTCGTTGAACAGCATCATGAGTTTATCCAACCGGCACTTAATTTGACCCTCAACAAAAATCAGCTGTCACTTGCCTCGAACCTGTGACTTCAGATTTTCATCTCGGAAATCCAACATACTATTTTATTTCAACTCAAACTCATAACCTGCCAAAGATAATTTTTGAAACATTTCTTCAACGTGTTCGGGGCCTCGCGTTTCAAGCTCCAGATCGACATGTGTAACGTAAATGGGTAAATTTCTTACATTGCGGTCATGATAGATTTGGAGAACATTTGCTTTAAGAGCAGATATGATGATAAGCAGTTGCGACAAGGAACCGGGGGTGTCGGACAAGCGCACCCTAATGCGCATGATTCTTCCATGTTTCAACAGACCTTGACTCAAAACGCGGCCCAACAAAGAGCTGTCTACATTGCCGCCGCTGATTAAGAGAACGATTCTGCTTCTTCGGGGAACCTTTACCGAACCATTTAGCAGGGCAGCAAGGGAAACCGCCCCTGCGCCTTCGGCCAAGATTTTTTTCCGTTCCAGAAGCAACAGAATTGCCGCTGCGATCTGATCTTCTTCCACCAAAACAATATCATCAACAAACTTACGGATCATATCGAAGTTCAGCGATCCCACCAGCTTGACGCTTATACCGTCCGCTATGGAATATTCTGAAGAAACCTTTGTGATTTCCCCCCTGTGATACGATTCATATGCCGATGGGCAGGCTTTGGATTGGACGCCGATGACATTAATAGTTGGTTTAACGGATTTTACGATTGATGCTATCCCCGAAATAATCCCACCGCCGCCGATGGGTATGATGATCATGTCGATTTCTTTGAGNNCTCACCGCCATATCCGCGTGTCGCTTCTTGTTTGCTGATGGAAGCCCATTCGGGCATTACGATGGTTGCCGGAATGCGAGCCTGTCTGGCGGCCAGAGCAACCCCTTGGGCATGATTTCCCGCAGATGCTGTCACTACGCCGCCGGGGCCTATTCTATCCTTATTGGTCAACAGATAATATGTTGCGCCCCTGATTTTGAAGGATCCTGTTTTTTGAAGATTTTCCAGTTTTAAATAAATTTCTCCTCCAAACAATCGACTCAAAGAAGGGGAGTGGAGCAGTGGCGTCCGAAATACTTTTCCCTTCAGCAAGTTAGCAGCATGTTGAACCTGCTCGACGGATATCATTTTTCAATCCTTTCTTGATGAATCTGCAAAAAGTGTTTTATAAAAGGTAGCACCCAAGCGTTTTGGAAGCATTGCCGCTTGAAATCGACTTATTTCAAAGCACTAAGCCATTAATATAAATCAAAAAATGTTTTAAAAAAAGCAGGCCATAATCTATTCAGGTTTTTTCACGATGATTTAAGTTTTATTTTATACTCTATAACTGGGCGGATGCAATACATCATTTAAAAGGGTTTTTGCTAATGAACATGCACTTTTGGCTTGAAGACTTGTTCCATCGCGGGGTGGATCTTTTTTACGAAAAAATGCCGCAATCTTTCCCAGATACCGAGAAACTTAAACAATGTAAAATTATTTCACATCGGGGTGAGCATGACAATAAAATGGTTTATGAAAATACAATCCCTGCATTTGACCGGGTCTATGAGGCCGGTGTGTGGGGTATAGAATTTGACATTCGATGGACCAGGGATTTGCAGCCGGTTGTTTTTCATGACCGGGACCTTCAGAGAGTGTTTAAATCTGATGCAGAAATCAGTAAGGTCACACTGGCCGAGCTAAAAACGCATTGCAAATTAATCCCCACACTTTCCGATGTCATTCAAAAGTATGGTAAAAAAATGCATTTCATGGTTGAAATAAAGAAAGAAGCATATCCTGATCCGGAGTATCAAAAAAACGTGTTGAGAGACCTTTTTCATCAGCTGACACCTCAAGTCGACTTTCATTTCATTACCTTAAATCCGGAGATGTTTATGTTTACAAACTTTGTTCCTTCATCAACGTTTGTTTTGAGTGCCAGGCTCAATGTGAAACAATTGAGTGATCTGGCGCTGATAAAGAGCTACGGGGGGATTGCAGGGCATTATCTGTTGATAAACGATAATCTATTGAAAAAACACCATGCACAGAATCAATGTCTTGGAACAGGGTATATTCGTTCTAAGAACTCTTTATTAAGAGAGCTTAACAGAGGCGTAGAATGGATTTTCTCAAATCATGCTATTAAACTTCAGAGCATATGTAATTCGCTGTTGAAACCCAAACCATAACAATTTGGTAAAAATAGTTTAGTTCTTTCAGCAAAAATTTAATTATACTTGGATCACTAATGTTTTTAAACGGATTAAATGTTACGAACCTTTTAAGATTCAAAACGAGCAGCTTCCATTTTACCCTTTTCTTCATCGACAAAAAATAAAAGAATCGCTCCCATCATAAAGAGAAGCAAAATGGATGCGATTCCCCATCTGGAGGCCAGACGACTGACATGAACAAACTGTTCGGCTGTGGGAGAGGGCGGCATTAAAATATGCCTTGCAATCAGTCCGACAATGCCGATCAAAACCGGCCCTAAAATCGCTGCGAACTTCCCCAACATGTTATAGAATCCATAGAATTCCGCGGTCCGATTTTTGGGGATCAATCGCGAATAGTAAGATCGACTCAATGCTTGAATTCCACCCTGCACCATACCGATAATGATGGCCAAAACATAAAATTCCTGTTTATGGGTCATCATGGTTCCCCACAGGGTTACGATCACATAAATACCGATGGCAATGTAAATCGATTTTCTTGCGCTCCACATTTGTCCAAGCTTTCCGAAGAACAAGGCACAAGGAAATCCGACAAATTGTGTAATCAAAAGAGCGATGATTAAATCATTTGAATCAAATCCAATGGACATGCCATAATCCACCGCCATTCGAATAATGGTATCGACTCCGTCTATATAAAACCAATAAGCGATTAAAAAGAGAAAGACTGTTTTTAAATGCCGTATCTTTTTGAACGTTTCGGTAAACTGTTTAAGACCGTCGACGACAAAGCTGATACCATTGGATGGGGCAGCCTTACCTTGAACTTCCGGTACCCACAAAATGGTAAAAATGGTGAAAAAACCCCACCAAAAGGCCACTGAAACAAAAGCATACCGGATGGCCGTTCCTGCATCGGGCAACCCAAATTTTTCCGGCATTAATGTCATTAATACGTTTACCAGAAACAAAACACCGCCCCCGAGATATCCCATTGAAAATCCCAGACCGGATACATAGTCTATCTCACCTTCGTCCGCCACACTCGGCAGAAGCGAATCATAAAATATGTTGGCCCCGGAAAAGCCGATAATCCCCATAACATAAAGAAAAATAGCCCATTCCCAATCTCCTTTTTCAATCAAAAACAAAGAGGCTGTCATTAAAACTCCGAGGTATGCAAAAAAGATAAGAAATTTTTTCCTCACCGAACCGCTGTCAGCAATGGCGCCAAAAATCGGAGCCATTACGGCCACCACTATGCTGGCCATGGCGTTACCGAATCCAAGACGGGCGGTACTCATATTCACATCAACGCCGTAACTCCAATACTGTTTAAAAAATATCGGAAAAAATCCTGCCATAACGGTTGTTGCAAAGGCGGAATTTGCCCAATCATACATGGCCCATCCCCAAATCGCTTTTTTGTTTTTGCTCATCTGTCGAGTTTTCACCATGATACTTTTTAATTATTAACTGTGATGAGTTTCATTCATCACCATATATTTTCTAAAAAGTCGATATGACTTTTGCTATTACAGTATGACCCAATATTTTGGATGCGATACTTGAGTAAATTTGCAGGAGATTAAGGGGGCGAAATGTGTTAAAAAATTAACATAGGCGGCAGCTATTTCATTTGACTTTTCTTAGTTTTTCCAACAAGCTTCTGGCGTTTTTAATATTCTTTTTTGCCTTGTCATGCTCTGGATTAAGTTCTAATGTCTTTTCCCATTCTTTTATGGCGCTTTCCAGCTCTTCATTCAGAAAATATTTGACCCCTTGAATGTAATAAACTTCAGCTTGTTGTTTTATTGTTTTTTTAACAGCAAGTCTAATTTTTTCAACACAAATGTCGGCAGGGTTTGCTTTATCCAGCACGCGTAATGCCTCCTCATATTTCTTTTGGATGAGCAAATCATTCCCTTGTTGGCAAAGGGAGGTACTGACAAGTTTCTTCGCTGCTGCATTTGATGGGTCATAGCCCAAAATTTTTTCGGCTATAACTATAGATTCTTCATATTTTTTTTCTTTTAAAAGATTTTCAGCTTTTAGCAGCTCATGCTGAAATGCCTCTTGAATGAGACCATTCACGTCGTCATATTCGGGCGTGATCTTTTTAAACGTATCTATCGCTTCAAAATATTTTTCCTGACTGCTTAACTCTATTCCAATATGATAAAAGGCTTCATTTTTTAATTTAATGGCTTCTTTGTTTAAAGGGTCATTTTTCAGTATTTTTTGAGTGATGACGACAACTTCTTGGAATCGCTTTTTTACCAGCAGGTTATTTGCCGAAATCATATCTTGACGACGATCGCCGATGGCTTGATAAAATTCCGGCTCCAGTATGGGAATTTTAAGTATTTGACCGGGTTCGGGTTCGGTATCGGATTTAAGGTTATTAAAATATACGATTAGAAAAACCAATTCAGGATCTTTGTAAAATTTATTGGAAATGATTTTTAGCGAGTCGTTTTGTTCGAATGTGTAATTTACATATTCTTTGAGAATTAACCTGTTTTTCAGGTAATCCATGGCGTCTTTATGATCAGGGTTGTATCTTAGCACGGTCAGAAACTGGTTGCGAGCCTCTTCGAAATCTTTTTGGTTATAAAATTTTTCCCCTTTTTTAAAATGGTTGATGGATTTGTTGTCAATGGTCAGTTTCAATTCAGATATTTTTCCGACAATTTCCATGTCATCGGGGCTTAATGTGGCAGCAATTTTTAAAAAGAAAAGCGCCAATTGCAATTCATCGTTATTTTTAAATGTCGTTGCTTTTTTCACGTAGTAAGAAGATTGAAAAACCGATTTGTTTCTCTGTGTTTTATCAGAAGTCTTTTCAGGAACCTTATGGCCAACATCCCCGAAGGAATCAAGAGGGCCTACCCGTCCGGAAAATAGAGACAAAATAATGATCATCAAAATTACATTTATCGACTTTTTCATTTCAATTCGTTCTTTTGAAAGACGGACAAATTATTTTTAAATTTATCCATGTCATAGCTACCATATATTACAGAACGGCTGATTCTGTATTTGTCAATAAAGAATGGATTCGGCTTTCGGTCAATGGTGAACGCTGCCCGGTAGCCGTGTTTTTTTAACATAGAAATGACAAGATTGTTGGTTTCTCCATAAGGGTATGCCAAATATTTGCAATCTATATTCAGATTATTTTTAATCAGCTGTTTAGGATAACTGATCTCCATTTCAATGGAATTAAAATATTCTTTGAACGACTCATTCTTTTTCGGAACTGCCAGATTCCTGTGGGTCTTTGTTTGGCATTGAATATCAAACCCGATTTTTGAAAGCGTTTCGATTTGTTTCCAGGTCATGGCTTTCCCACCGCCGATAAAATCCGTGTAAATAAAAAAGGTCGCAGTAAAACCATATTTTATTAATATTGGAAGAGCGATATCAAAAATTGAACGCCATGCGTCGTCAAAAGTTATGACAATGGATTTTTCGGGGATTTGTTCTTTGTAATTGATAAAATCTAATAATTGATCGATCGAAACAACGTGATAGCCGTTTTGTTTCAGGTATTTCATCTGGGCTTCAAAGTCATCTTGACTCACCGCTGTTTTATCAGACCTTTTTCTCGAAAAATTGTGGTAGACCAATATGGGAACCGTTTGATAACCCTCGGCTTTCAGACCGCCTTTGTTAAATGGTGATAATGGAATAATCAGTTCCTGGCCGGGGATAAGCGTTGTCATACGATTAAATTCAGCGATTCGCCAACCCTTGTCAGGGTCTTTCAAATAGTAGGCGGCAAGGGAAGAAAATGTGTCTCGCGAAGTTGCCTTTACTATGATAAAACTGTCAGAAACAAGGGCCTGATGGGTCTTGTGAAAAATCGATCCATTTATTGCACAGGCCGCAAGAAGCAAAAAAAATAACGGAAAGATTTTCATTAAAACAGTTTTTTTTATGTTTGCCGTTTCAGGCATGATAGTTCTCCCGTATGACCAGCAGTCTGAAGGTTTCCACGGGTTCNNTTGCGATCCGATATTACCTGACACGACAACACCTGAATTTATTCCGATTCCCACGGACTGAAGGAGATCATTTCCATTTTCATGTCTTTCAAAAAACGCTTTTTGCATATCTCTGGCAGCGCTTACGGCTCTTAACGCGTGGTTTTTATGATAGACCGGAACCCCAAAAACACCCAGGACCGCATCACCGATAAACTTGTCAACATACCCGCCATAATCCTGGATCGCCTGTGTGGCAATTTCAAAGTATTGATTTAGCTTTTCAACGATTTCTTCAGGCTCTTTAACCTCGGAATATGATGAAAATCCTCTGATATCGACGAAAATAATAGTGGCTTCACTTCTATGGCCTTTCAACCAGACACTTTCAGGATTGGCCATGATCATCTCTAAAACTTCGGAACCGATATACTTGCCAAAGGATTTCTGCATAAGTGAGTTTTTCCAGAGTTCTTCACCCATGCGATTAAATGCAGTAGACAGATTACCAAGCTCATCATTTCTTGCCAGGATGATTTTATGTTGATAATTTCCAGATCCGATTTCTTTAGTTGCCTGGACGAGGTTGGAAATAGGGCGTGAAAAATGGAATCCAAGAAACACTGCAACACCACTGCCAAAAATGATGATGAAGAAGGTTATCCCGATAATTGTAAGTTGAGCTTTATGGATTAATTTTTCAATGAAATCAATGGATACCCCGACATGAACTTCACCCAACTCCTTTTTGTTAAATAATATAAGACGAGTTAAATTTAAAACATGCTCCCCCGATTCTGAAAAGTAATTAAAATAAGTAACGTCTCCTTCTTTTCTTACATCGGTAATGTTTGCAAATTTGTTAAAANNACTTTGCCGATTTTTAAGGTTTGGTCGTAAAGCCTTTCTCTTTGCTGACTCAGAATAAAAATGCTCATTACAAGAATGGTGATGATAATAATAACCATAGTTGCGGCAAAAAGTTGTAGCCAGATAGGAATACGTGTTGGAGGAAGAGCTTCAACAAAACTTTCACGTTTTTTTTTGACAAGACCGCTGATGTCGTCAGTCAGTGTGTTAACTGAAATTTGATATTCATCGTTGACCGCCTTAACCAGATCTTCTTCTAATGCGTAGCCCAGTTCAACAATGATTTGACCCAATCGAACGGCCTTACCCAGGGTATAGAGCTTATCTTTTTGAACTTTTAGGGCGTTCTGGAGTTGTTCCTCGGTAATTATACCTCTTTTCGTTAAAATCGTACCGATGGTTTTGCTATAATCATCGGAAGATTTACGCAAAAATCGATTTATTCTGGATTGTAAAAAATTCTGGGCGGACAACGGCTTCATAAGTGTAGATTCCGACACCATAAAAGTATAAAGAATTAACTATTTAGTGTATTTTAAACAATTATAATTATCTAACTACGGTCAACATGTCAATAACTCAAGTTTATCAGTAAAATATTGTAAAAAGCCAGTATTATATAGTGGGCCGAAATAGTTAATTAAGGAAATATATCTCTTTAAAGCTACAAAGTACGGCGCCAAAATACAAAGTGATTTCCGTATTAAAGATTATACAGATATTTATTGATATATCTTCTTTGAGCCTTATTCATACTTGTGTTGTTTTTTTACTGTTTGGCAATCGCAGCCATATGATTTTACAATAAAATATAATTCAGCCCGCAATATTCTGTTGGTGTCGGCAATAATAAAATGGGCGGAATTTGAATCAATACATTAACCTGATGTCGATATAAGCACTGATCCTCAAAAAACAGGCTAAAACAACCTCCATCGTCAAAAAATCATCGGATGACGTCAAAGAACTGACGAATCACAAAAAAACGAATCATCTTTCATATTGTTTTATATCGGATACAATTCCCGAATAGTTTAAAAACAAGTTGTGCAAAGATTTTAGACAGAAAGAAATCAGATAAGTAAAACCGTTTAAACTTCTTGGTATCACAATGGAATCCATAATATCTGTCCACCTCAAAAAAAATAATACATACTGGAGTTAAGCCTTCGCATTTCAAGTTTTAATTTATTTTCATCAACAATTTGAAATGGATGGCACGTATTTTGAAATTCCTGAAGTTGGAAAGATGTGATTAGACCCCAGGAATTCATATTTATTCTTTTTAAATAGGCTAATTGATTAGAAAAGTGAGAGAAAGTAATGGAAAGGAACAAGAAAAATCAGATAAAAAAAAGTGTTCGACCAGGCAAAGATGTCGTCGCTTCCAAGGCGGAAAGCCTAAATAAGAAACTGCATAAGATAATAGGCCAAGGGATCACGGACCTAACGCTGGATTTTATAAATGTAACATCAGTTGACCCTGTTGGCCTGAGCGTTATTGCCGCATTTCACAATACCATGAACAATGCTGGAGCGAAGCTTTTGTTTAAAAATGTTCCAGATGAAATCAACACCCTTTTCGATGCACTTGGACTGAACAAGCATTTTGAAATTGAACAGATGNNTTGATCGGGAGGTCTTAAATGAGCATTCAGTTTGATGAAACCCTGCAGATATTTATAGAAGAATCCTTGGAACATCTGGCGGATATTCAAAATGATTTACTGGCCATAGAATCTGCTGGCGCTGATATCGACGAAAACCTGGTAAATAAGGTATACCGTGCCGCTCATTCCATAAAAGGTGGAGCCGGCTTTATGGGGCTTACCAACATCAAAAACCTAACTCATGAAATGGAAAATATTTTAGGAAAAATTCGAAGTCGTGAAATGGTTCCCNNAAACGGAGTGCCTGCAAAAAAAGAAGCGGAGGTAGAAACCGAAGGATTAGATGATATTCCGGCCCCCATTTTAATTTCATTCCCTGACCAAATAGCTGGCTTTAAAATTAATGAAGATATTATTTCAGAAGCTAGGAAAGGTGGAAGGTATATCTACCTGATTCGTTTTGATTTGATTCATGATATTCATAAAAATAATAAAACAGCTTCTGATCTTATCAGTGATATGTGTTCTACCGGGATTGTTCTTGATAAACATATCGATATCGATGCTGTTGGTTTTCTCCGGGAAAAAGAACTTCCGGATCAATTCCCATTTGCCGTTCTCTTTGCAACCCTTGTAAGCCCGAAAGATATCAACTTGCTTTTTGAAATAAACGAAGAACAGATTTACGAGTTGACTGAAGACCTTCAAATCAAATCCATAGCAGAATATTCTGATCCTGATCCGGATGNNGTTAGCGTCTGAACGGCAGTTAATAGATGAATATATAAGTGATGAAGCTTTGAAGACGACAAATGGCGATTTCCAAGAAGAAACCGTTGGTGAGTGTTCAAATGAAGAGGAACCGGATAAAGAGGATGTATCTGAAATTAGAGTTGAAGATACAAAAACTTGTATGGCTCCTTCCGATACGAGTTTGCGGGTAAATGTAAGTCTTTTAGATACGCTCATGAATTTGGCCGGAGAGCTTGTACTGAGCAGAAATCAGCTTCTCCAGGCTATATCTTCCGGTGATCCTAGAGCAGCGGAAACTTCAGGCCAGAGAATAGATCTGATTACATCCGAACTGCAGGAGGCCATAATGCTTACCCGGATGCAGAATATTGGAATCGTATTTAATAAATTTCCGCGTGTTGTTAGAGACTTGGCGGGCAACTTGGGCAAGAATGTAGAATTATCTTTAAAGGGCAAAGAAGTTGAGCTGGATAAAACCATTATAGAGGCTATCGGTGATCCTCTAACTCATCTGGTTCGAAATTCTGTGGATCACGGAATTGAACTTCCTGAAGATCGAAGAAAAGTCGGGAAAAACCCCACTGGAAGAATTTATTTAAAAGCCTATCATGAAGCAGGGCAAGTCAATATCGAAATTTCAGACGATGGAAAAGGGCTGGATGGGCGGAAACTGGCAGCAACTGCGATGGCAAAGGGACTGATTACCGAAGATCAGGCAAGAATGATGTCCGATAAAGAAAAAATAAACCTTATCTTTATGCCCGGTTTTTCCACAGCTGAAAAAGTAACGGACGTGTCGGGCCGAGGCGTGGGAATGGATGTTGTCAAAACCAATCTGGACAGACTCGGCGGTGTAATCGATATCGACGCTAAACTTGGAGAGGGGACGACGATCCGAATAAAACTGCCCTTGACCCTTGCCATTATACCCAGTCAGATCATTGTTGCGGGAGGTGATCGCTATGCCATTCCACAGGTAAATTTGGAAGAGCTTTTAAGAATTCCCGCCAATCAGGTAAAAGACAGAGTGGAAATCGTTGG
>DNGT01000275.1 GCA_003486165.1 Desulfobacteraceae bacterium | reverse complement strand
GCAATCCGGAAACCGTCAGCACGGATTACGACACTTCCGACAAGCTCTATTTCGAACCACTGACCAAAGAAGACGTGCTCCATATTGTGGAAATCGAAAAGCCAATGGGCGTTATTGTTCAATTCGGCGGTCAGACACCCCTCAATCTTTCAGGGGCTCTACATAACGCCGGAGTTCCTATTCTGGGGACCCAACCTGAAAGTATCAACCGGGCAGAAGACAGAGAAGAGTTTCAGGCACTTTTAAGAAAGTTAGGCCTGGTCCAGCCGGATAATGGCACTGCACTATCCATAGACGAAGCTGCGATGGTGGCAGAAAGAATCGGTTACCCTGTCGTTGTCCGTCCATCCTATGTATTGGGTGGTCGGGCCATGAAAATTGTTTATGATCGCAAGGAGCTTGAAAATTTTACCAGACTCGCCATTCTGGAATCTTCCGGCCATCCCGTGCTCATCGACAAATTTTTAGAGGATGCCATCGAAATTGATGTAGATGCCGTTTCAGATGGGAAGGTGACCATCATCGGTGGGATCATGGAACACATTGAAGAGGCGGGAATTCATTCGGGTGATTCTGCATGTGTCCTGCCCCCTTACACTATTCCTCCTCTTATGCTTGATGAGATCATCAATGCTACAAAGGCCATGGCATTGGAACTTGGTGTTGTGGGTTTGATGAACGTTCAGTTTGCCATTAAAAATAGCCGGCTCTTTGTTCTTGAGGTGAATCCCAGGGCATCCAGAACCATCCCGTTTGTCAGTAAGGCTACCGGCATTCCTCTGGCCAAAATCGCAACCAAGGTCATGCTCGGCAAGACGCTGAAAGAAATAGGTATCATCAATGAAAGAATTCCAGCCCATGTTTCTGTCAAGGAAGCTGTATTACCCTTTAATCGGTTCCCGGATGTTGATACCCTTCTCGGGCCTGAGATGAAATCCACCGGAGAAGTCATGGGGATCGATTCGGATTTCGGTTCCGCATATGCAAAATCTCAATTCGGAGCCGGTCAGCTTTTGCCGGATAAAGGAATCGTTTTTATCAGTGTAAAAGACAACGACAAACAAGCAATTCTTCCTGTGGCATCTCAATTTGATGATATGGGTTTTACGATCATGGCAACACGGGGAACCTCATCGTTTTTAAAGCACCGGGGCATCGCGAACAAATTGGTCAATAAGGTTTCCATTGGTCGCCCCCATGTGGTCGATGCCATAAAGAACAAAGAAATACAGCTGATAATAAATACACCCTCAGGCGGCGAAACCAAAAGGGACGGGTATGTGATCAGACGTGCGGCCATAAAATTCAATATTCCATATACCACGACCATTGCCGGCGCCATAGCCATGTGCAAAGGAATTGCAGCGCTAAAGAAAAAACGTCTTTCGGTGAAAACTATTCAGGAGTATAATAGTGCGCGCTGAAAAAGAGAAAAAAATAACCGATTAAACCGATTAAGGAACCCTATGGATTATTTTGAAAAACCCCGTGAAGCCTGCGGGCTGTTCGGTATATACGGTCATCCTGAAGCTGCAAGACTGACCTACTTTGGTCTGTATGCGCTTCAACACCGGGGGCAGGAAAGTTGCGGAATTGCTGTTTCTCGGGGTTACAACATTGTTGACCACAAGGGGATGGGCCTTGTTCCCGATGTTTTTGACGTGACCCACCTGGAACATTTGGACGGAGAAAGCGCCATCGGACATGTTCGCTATTCCACTACAGGAAGTTCGATTCTGAGAAATGCCCAACCGTTTGTTATCCATCACAAAAAAAAAGCTTATGCCATTGCCCATAACGGCAACCTGGTTAATGCGCATCATCTGAAAAAAGAACTCGAGGAAACGGGCTCAATTTTTCAGACCACCATGGACAGCGAAATCTTTCTCCATTATTTTGTTAAAAGTTTAAAACTAGGATTCGAGNNAAACTCAATGGTCATTATGTTCTGGCCTCGGAAACCTGTGCGCTGGATCTGGTCCAGGCTGAGTTCGTCCGCGAGCTTGATCCCGGCGAAATCGTAATTATCAGTGAAGACGGTGTCCGGAGCATCAAAACCTCGACGCTGAAAAAAAGAGCGTTTTGTATCTTTGAATTCATTTATTTTGCAAGACCGGACAGCACCATCTACGGGCAGAACGTGTATTTAACCCGAAAGGCTCATGGGCGGCGGCTTGCTCAAGAGGCCCCTGTGGATGCTGATCTGGTCATGCCCTTTCCCGACTCCGGTACGTATGCAGCCTTGGGATATTCGGAAGCCTCCGGAATTCCTTTTGAGATGGCCATGATCCGAAATCACTATGTGGGTAGAACATTTATCCAACCTACCCAGAGCATGCGTGATTTTGGTGTTCGGGTAAAATTGAATCCTGTTAAAAAACTTCTTGAAGGAAAAAACATCGTCATCATCGAAGATTCGATCATCAGGGGGACTACGGTTAAAACCCGAGTCAAAGCCCTTCGCGGACTTGGTGTAAACCGAATCCATTTGCGTGTAAGCGGCCCGCCTCATCGCTTTCCATGCCATTACGGAATCGATTTTTCCACAAGGGGGGAACTGATTGCAGCAAATATGTCTATCGAAAAATTGAAAGATTTTCTCGGCCTCGACTCGCTGAACTACCTCAGTCTCGAGGGGCTTCTGAGTTCAACCGGTATTGAGCATCCGGAAAACAACTTTTGCAAGGCATGTTTTGACGGCTGTTATCCGATCAGTTTTGACGAGGATCTTTCAAAGCACTGTCTAGAATGTTAGACTCTCACTTTTTTATATGTTATAAGTTAAGAGATACATACCAAACATGAAGAAAACCGTTGCCTTTTCCAAAAATGCCACCAATGTTTTCTTTCACATTCTGACCCATTGTAACCTCAAGTGCATTCACTGTTATATCAACAAAAAACAACACGGGAAAAACACGCTTCCCATAGAGACTATTAACGCCTGGCTCGAAGTATTTGCATCAAAAAACAAAGAAGCAAATGTCATCTTTTTGGGTGGAGAACCCACCCTTCATCCGGATCTCCCNNAAAAACAAACGATATGATCCGGGGGAAAGGATCATTTGACGCCTGTATCCAAGGCATCAAAAGTGCGGTTCTAAAAGGTTTTAGCACTAGCCTAATCTACACCGTAAGCACGAAAAACATACATGAACTTGACAAAATCGAACTGCTTTTGAAAGATTTAAAGATTGACCGTTTTTTTATACAGGTCATCGGGATCAGAGGAAAATCCACTGAAAGCAGACAAGGGAAACTACAGGTTCCTCAAAAGGATTGGTTAAGAATTGTCCCTGACGCAGCCCAAAAAATCGCCCGTCTCGG
>DNGT01000496.1 GCA_003486165.1 Desulfobacteraceae bacterium | reverse complement strand
GGCCGGATAGAGGGTTGATGCTTTTTTTTCGGACTGGATATCAGTTTGCCGTAATCATACGTCCAGGGTTCATAATAGTCGTCAATAGTCGGCAAATCGGGATTGTGGAAAAGGTTGAGTACTTTGTGCGCGCGACCACCGGCTTTGAGAGACAGCCGACCGTTTTTCAATTCCCATCCGCCCTTGTGTATTTGCTGATTCTCCCATTTACGGGGATAGCCGATTCCGGGCTTGCTTTCCACGTTATTAAACCACATGTATTCGGCGCCCTTTCGATTGGTCCACACATTTTTGCACGGAATACTGCATGTGTGACAGCCGAGGCATTTATCCAGGTTTAAAACCATTGCATATTGGGCNNGGTGTATTAATCAACCGTTCCTGTGCATGGTACATGAATGCTTTACCGGGTGGAATGCGATGACTGACAACCGCTTTGGCCATGACCACACCGTTTACATTGAAACATTCCAACCAGTCGTTGTCCTTCACACCCAGTTTCGCAGCATCGTCATTGTTGATCCAGATCGCCTCACCGCCGCGAAACAGTGTCAGCATGGTCAGCGTATCCGAATAGGTGCTGTGAATGGACCATTTGGAATGGGGCGTCAGGTAGTTGAGCACCAACTCCTTTCGATCATCACGTTTTACCCCGGTGGAACCGAGGGCATGCATATCCACAGGCGGGCGAAAAAGGGGAAAGTTTTCCCCGAAATCCCGCATCCATTCGTGGTCCAGGTAGAATTGCGCTCTACCGGTTAAGGTTCGAAATGGAACTTTTTCTTCGATGTTGATCACAAATGGCGAATACCGTCTATCTTCAGATTCTATGCCGCTCCAGGTGGGTGATGTAATAATCTTCCGCGGTTGAGCGCTGATATCGCTAAAGGAGAATTTTTCTCCTTCTCTTTCACGGCTCAGATGGCTCAGTGTCAGACCGGTTTTTTCTTCGAGCTTCTTCCAGGATTTGACGGCGGTCGCTCCATTTGTCTCCGGCGCTAGTGCCAAAATGGTTTCTGCCACCTGTTTTCCGGTCTCAAGAGACGGCATTCCATGGCTGACACCCTTTTCTGAAACCATGCCAAGCTTTTCTTTAAGTATTCTATATTCCTCATCACTTGTCCATGCCACTCCCTTAGACCCAATGCCTACCTTTTCAACCAGCGGTCCCAGCGCGGTCATCATTTTGTATGTGTTGGGGTAATCGCGATTGACCACAACCAGATTGGGAAGCGTTTTACCGGGTATGGGATCGATTTCTCCTTTTTTCCAATCCATGACCTCAGGCTGGGCGATTTCGCCCGGGGAATCGTGCATCAACGGTGTGGCCACCAGATCTTTCATTTCGCCCAGGTGGATAGCAGNNTGCATATCCGTGGTACTCAAATCATGCATTTCATACCACCCCGCGGCCGGCAATGCCACATCAGCATACATTGCGCTGGTTGACATTCGCAGTTCCAGGGTGACGAGAAGATCGAGCTTGCCTTCCGGCGCCGGATCGCGCCACTTGATTTCTTCTGGCCGATTATCCCCATCTGTATTAAAAACCGCATTCTCGACACCGAGCAGATGTTTAAGGAAATACTCGTGTCCTTTTCCGCTTGCACCCAGCAGGTTGGCCCGCCAGAGGAAAAGCATCCGTGGAAAATTCACCGGATCGTCGGGATCTTCCAGAGAAAATTTTATTTCACCTTTTTTGANNGAAGGAAGCCAGCCCAGCCTGGCGGCCACTGCATTATAATCGGCCATGTGCTTACATGCTTTGGATTCTGCACCGGGTGAATAAAGCTGTTGCGGATTCATCGTGTCGTAACGCCACTGACCGGTTGCAAAGTAGTAAAACGAGGTTCCGTTTTGGAGGCGAGGGGGGCGGCGCCAGTCCAGGCCAAAAGCAACCTGTGACCAGGCGGCCTGCGGACGAACTTTCTCCTGCCCGACATAATGGGCCCAACCGCCGCCGTTAATTCCCTGACACCCGCAAAGCGTCGTCAGACTGATGATGGTTCGATAAATCATGTCACTGTGGTACCAGTGGTTAGTTCCAGCGCCAAGGAAGATCAATGATTTGCCGCGTGTTTTTTCAGCATTTTCGGCAAACTCTCTTGCCACTCGAATGACATCCTCCTTTGACACACCGGTTATCGCCTCCTGCCAGGCCGGNNATCCTTGAGATGAAGATTCCATTTCCCGGATTCATTCCAGCGAAATCCGATACTGCCGTTCGGGATACAAAAATCGCATTGCGTGTTGTCATATAGAAGCGTCTTCCACTCTGCATTGTTCATTTCTTTTCCCAGGTCCGATGCTCGCAAAAAGCGTCCGGGAATATGGGCATCCTCTTTTTTTTCGATCACCACAAGAAACGGCAGATCGGTATATTTCTTGGCGTACTCGAAAAAGTAGTCTGTTCGGCGATCAATATAAAATTCTTTGAAAATCACATGAGCCATGGCAATAGCCAGGGCCGCATCCGTTCCCGCTTTTGCGGGAAGCCAGGTGTCTGCAAATTTGACGTATTCGGCATAATCAGGCGCTACGGCAGTAACATGCGCACCACGATAGCGCACTTCGGTGAAAAAATGAGCATCCGGTGTCCGGGTCATGGGAAGATTGGTACCCCAGACAATCATGTATGTTGATTCATACCAGTCAGCGCTTTCCGGAACATCGGTCTGTTCTCCCCAAATCTGTGGTGAGGCGGGGGGCAGGTCACAGTACCAGTCATAAAAGCTGATCATGGAGCCTCCGATTAATGACAGGAATCTGGCGCCGGAAGCGTAACATACCATGGACATCGCCGGAATTGGGGTAAATCCGAAAATTCTGTCCGGGCCAAATTTTTGTATGGTATGGATCAACGCAGCGGAGATTAATGTCGTCGCTTCGTCCCAGGATACACGGACAAAACCACCTTTGCCTCGATCCTTCTGGTATATTTTTTTCTTTTTCGGATCTTCGACGATGCTTCGCCAGGCAGACACAGGATCATTGTGCTCTTTCAGAGCGGCCCGGAACATCTTCAGAAGTGAAGATCGCATTAACGGATATTTAAGCCTTACCGGACTGTAAGTATACCAGGAATAGGTGGCACCGCGCGGACATCCCCTGGGTTCATGATTTGGAAATCCTTTCCCACAGTCCGGGTAATCTGTTCGCTGCGTTTCCCAAACCAGGATACCGTTTTTAACATACACATCCCAGGAACAGGAGCCGGTGCAATTCACACCGTGGGTGGAACGAACTTTTTTGTCGTATTGCCAGCGTTTACGGTAGAAGTCTTCCCAGACTCTCTGACCGCAACGAATTTCTCCCCAGTCTTCGGCGGTTTTTTCTTCCTGACAACCATACCTTTCACCTTTGGGGCGGAAAAATCGTAGGGTGGATAGGAAGGATCGGTCGGGCATGGGGCACCTCCAAAGTTGAATGTTATAGGCACTAATTCAAAACAGGCTTTACCTGTTTCGATGTGTTTAGATGATGAACTG
>DNGT01000008.1 GCA_003486165.1 Desulfobacteraceae bacterium | reverse complement strand
TCCCATAATGTGATCTCCTTTCATGACCCCTGGGATCTTCCTGCCCTCTCAGGGGTCTTTTTTTCCAGGGCAAGCCCGAGAAAGTTCATCCGAGTATATTAATTTAAAAGACTCAACATACTTGATTTATGTAAATCTTTTCACAATTCTTTGTGTATATTACCCCACATTTTTATCTTCTTTACTACGAATTATCACAGAAATCCCATTCTACAATAGGCGTAACAATCTAAAATTATTTCAATTAACTTACAGCATTAAATTATTGCATGCTTTTTGCAAGTTCCAGGAAAAAATTGCCGATCTGGATAAAGGAGAATATGGATGTCAACTTGGATTCTTTTCACAATTAGTTCGGCCTTGATCGTGAGTAGTTATTGGATGAGTTTTTTTTAGGGAGATAAAACCATGTTAATGGGTATAATTTTGGGAATTACATTTTCTTATGTTGCTGTGATAGTATACCTGCATCAAATGTCCAAATAAATAGTGTCTGTCCATAAGTGGCCATTTTGTCCAATCTCTTCGTTACGCTCGAAAATTAGTCCTCGGAATATCAATTATATGCCTGTGTATAATTTTTTCGCATGCCTTGATCTTGAACAAAATATCTCATTTCTGGACAGACACTATTTATACCAAAGAAACGGGATTATTGGTTTTTGAATCACATCAATAACATCCAGTTTAGAACAAATCGTAATTCGATTTTATTTGTTCCAACAAACCTCTTGGCATGATACAATATGGCATCATTGTTACATTTGGGTTAGGTAAGAATTTTTATCGTACTGCCTATTTTGCCTCCCACTAAGGCTCCTGGTTTCAGCGCCAGGGGCCTTTTGATATCGTGGGTCCGGCTGGATTGATCGAATATGAATCAAAGATGTCAATTAAATGTAAAATATGATATGCGGAATTTATCAACTTAATGTCAAGGAATATGAGATCTAAAAAGGTGCAAATAAGAGGTGTCGGCGATGTTCTGCTTGAGCGAAGCAACCGGGCCAAGCATATGAGTTTGTCAATCCGGCCGTTCAGGGGTGCACGAGTGGCTGTTCCACGTGGTGTATCATTTGCCGCAGCCGAAAATTTCGCACATTCAAAGACGAGTTGGATAAAGAAACATCTTGAAAAAATGACATTCATTGAGAAACAGGCAGAGGTTCTCAAAGAGAGTCATCCCATGGACGAGGGCGATGCCAGAAAAAATTTGGTCGAACGGCTCGATGAACTTTGTAAACGAAACGGTTTTAAATACAATAGGGTTTTTGTGAAAAACCAAAAGACCCGATGGGGAAGTTGCTCCGACAAAAACAACATCAACTTGAATGTGAATCTGGTGCAATTATCTGATGAATTGATTGATTACGTCATTTTACATGAACTGGTCCATACCCGGATCAAGGATCACAGCAATCGGTTTTGGGAAGAGTTGAGCAAGTTTGTGGAAGATCCCAAAAGCGTCGATAAAAAACTCCGTGAATACACCTTAGGTTAAAAAATATCCTCAATCAGATCATTCAAGGTTTCCTGAAGCCTGACATCGTCGGTTAGCGGAAAGCAAACGGCACTTCGGCAGGCATCGTGAACAGGTATCCCTCGACGGATGAGCTGGGCGGCAAAAATCAGAAGCCTGGTGCTCGCCCCTTCTGTCAGCCCATGCTCTCTGATGTTTCTTATTTTTCCAGCCAGTGACACCAATTTTGAAGCGGTCTCCGTGTCGATATTACCTTCATGGACAACAATTTCAGTTTCCTTGGAAGCTTCGGGATAATTGAACTCAAGAGAAATAAAGCGCTGTCGCGTACTTTGCTTGAGATCTTTCAGAACGGATTGATATCCCGGATTATAGGATATCACCATCATAAAGTCCGGGTGCGCCTTAATCATTTCGCCCTTTTTGTCGATGGAAAGTGTTCTGCGTGTATCGGTTAGAGGATGAATCACTACAGTGGTGTCTTTACGGGCTTCTACNNTCATCTTTTTTTAAAAGGTAGCGTCCCAACAGATCGGAGGCAAACAAATCTTCATGACAGGCCACGGTGATCAGGGGGCGTTTGAGCTGATATGACATGTACTCTACAAATCGGGTCTTGCCGCATCCCGTTGGACCCTTCAACATTACCGGAAGTCTGGCATCAAAAGCAGCTTCAAACATTCTAACCTCGTCATGGGTTCTCAGATAATAGGGTTTTTTTGGAATTAAATGTCCAATGGTCTCGAGTGAAATTTGGGATGACATATATGCTGAACCTCCGAAAAGCGCTTCACTTTTTTAAAATTTTGAAAATAAGAATATAGTTTATCGAATCTTCCAGAAATAAACATTTTTTATATCTCATTTATCGTCATATTTTTCAAGCGTAGGAATCAATCGAATCATGAATTCCCGTGATTTAATGTAGTATCCTAAAACCGATATTCAAGTATAGTGATTTTATATATTTGCCCAACAAGGTGTGCTGTGCGATATCAAAAGAGGGATATCCGGCGGGTTGAACATAAAAATAATAAGGAGGGCAAATTGTTGTTAAGCTTTTTTTTCGTCTCCCATCATAAAAAAAATTTAATAAAAAAGACTTGACATATTTTATCTTGTTGTTATAGTTCACACCATGAATCAATTAAACGAAAAAAATTCCTCAGAAATTTCGAACTATCAGATTCAGCAATTTCAAACGCTGGTCACAAAATTATTTCAATGCTGCCAGGAACGTATCCAGTATCAATGCGAACGGTTCGATTTGCCCGATGCAGAACTTAGGTGCTTGATGCTTTTCGATGAGGAGCGTTATCTGACATCCAAAAGTATTGCCTATAAAATGAATGTGGTCAAGAGTCGAGTGACCAAGCTTATTGGCGGACTGTTCAAAAAAAAATTGGTTCAACGTATTCCGGATCCCGAAGACTCCAGAATTACTTTGCTCAGCCTAACATCTGAAGGGCAGCAAAAATTAAATGAAATTAAAGCGTTCCATGATTTTGTTAATCATCAAGTCTTGTTGCAGATGGAACCCGAAAAAAGAAAGACCATGCTCACCAATCTGGATCTTCTTAAGGCATCCATGGAAGCGGTTAAAGAAATGATGGTATAAGTTTTTTTGCCGATAAGGTTCATAGTGTCAACCAAATTGCCGGTATTTTTATCTTAACAAATTTTGTGTATCGATAAATTCAAAAGATTCTAAAAACAATACAGGAGGTAAATCATGCAAAATATAGAGGCACAAATTGAAGATTTGAAATCTCAGATTGCAGCAATTGATAAAAAAATCCCATCCGACAAAATTTCTATGATCGTTTTTAGCGGTGATATGGACAAGGTGCTGGCAGCCTTTGTCATCGCCACCGGCGCTGTGGCCATGGGCATGGAAGTTGTAATGTTCTTCACTTTCTGGGGAACGCCAATTTTGAGAGACAAGAAGAAGAAAGTCGGCGGAAAGGATACTATGGGCAAAATGTTTGGAGCCATGCTGCCCAAAGGTAGTTGTGAGGTGAAACTTTCCAAAATGAATATGGGTGGTATGGGAACGGCCATGATGAAATCACTTATGAAGAAAAAGAACGTTGCATCCTTGGATAAGATGATAGAAATGGCCCAAGAATTTGGGGTTCAAATTTACGTGTGTGAAATGTCTATGGATCTAATGGGATTTAAGCGAGAGGAAATGATTGATTATTCCAATATGTCTTATTGCGGTGTCGCAACATTTTTGGAACAAGCCAAAGACAGTAAAATTCAGTTGTTTATATAAAAAATGTGATGATAGGAGGTTTATTATGAGTGAAGAAATCAAGGTCGATAAGGTAATGGATTTGAAGGGATTGCCCTGTCCCATGCCGATTTTAAAAGTGACTAAAGGGATTAAAGAAGTTGAGATCGGACAGGTAATTGAGGTTTGGTCAACAGATCCGGGTTCAATAAATGACTTCCCGTCCTGGGCCAGAACCAGGGGACACGAAATTCTGAAAATAGATCCTAATGGAACAGTGACAAAGTTTTATATCAAACGCTTAGTATAAAATAGGTAATTACTCAAGTTTTGGCACCAAATCACAGAGGTAATCGGCGACTTTATCGAAGATATCAAAATGTCTGTGATTATATCTAAATTCTAGTTCTTTTAAATATAGAGGGAAGTTTTCTTTGGAGACGCCATGATGTTTTATAAAACGTTCTTTAGCCCAACTCCAAAATCCCTCAAGGCCATTGATATAGACTTTTCCGGAAGAAAATCGTTTACTGTGGTCGATCTTCAAATGGCGATATCCACAAAACATTAAGCTATCATAGCTTTTAAATTTATCCGTGTAAATGATACTGCCTCTGCGTACTGTTTTGACGGTTAAACCAATCAGCGTTTGTGCAGTGACATCCGGAACCACGGTCACCCGGACTTGGCCTTCTCTTTCAAGAATGCCAAATACCGGGACTTTGCCGGCAGCACCACGTCCGCGGTTTCCTTTGCGCCGACCTCCGAAGTAGCATTCATCAATCTCGATTTCACCGGTCAATAGATCCGGTCCGTCGGCGGCGTGAGCTAAAATCGAATAGCGGATGGTACGAACGGCATTGTAAGCCGTGTTGTAGGCCAAACTCATCTGTTCGGCCATTTTACGAATCGACAGTTCTAATTCAAAGAGCTTGATTAGCGAAAGCCACTGGATACAGGTTAGTCTTCCATGATTAATCCATCTTCCAGAGAAATCATGAAAGGTATATTCACATCTAGCACAACGACGTCTGCCGCTAGACAATTTGTAAAGTTTCCGTTGATTGCAACGAGGACAAAATCGGTGTCCATTTTTGCGGCATCTTTTTGACAAATATTTTCGAGCTTTCGTTTCGTTCTTAATCAGCTTATGATATGTAGTTAAATCCATTTGACACCTTTATCATAGGTGTCAAGACTTAATCAATTACCTTAAATTTTGTGCTGGAAGCTGTT
>DNGT01000066.1 GCA_003486165.1 Desulfobacteraceae bacterium | reverse complement strand
AACCCGATGTTTAGGATTGCTGAGCAAAAATGGAAGCCTCAAATGGATATGTATGAAACCCCTGATGAAATAATTATCATGGGAGAGATCGCCGGGGTTAACAAAGAGGATCTGGAACTTGAGATCAGCAGTAAGGCAGTAAAGGTTCAGGGGAACCGCACCCAATTTCCTCGAATAGATAACGCCAAATACAGACTGGCGGAAATACAGTACGGTAAATTTGAGCGAATCCTCTATCTTCCTTCGCCCATTGATCCTGAAGTCGTATCAGCATCATACACGAACGGTTTTCTCCAGGTTCGGCTCGCAAAGCTCAAACTGGACAAAACATTCAAAGTTCCAATAACAGAAGAATAGCTGTTGAATGATTTATTTGAAGCAACATCTGAAAAGATGACATAAAACCTGGCCTTAATTCTTGACTTTGATTCATAATTACCGGATCGAATTCGACATAGATTAGTTGGAGGCTCTTATGACAGAACAGCACACATCACCTGAAATCAGTGCGGAAAAAGTTCCGGAAATTCTTCCGATCCTGCCTTTGTTTGATGCTGCCCTTTATCCTAAAATGGTGTTGCCCCTTGTTGTTATGCAACCGGAATCGATTCAACTGGTGGATGAAGCTATGTCCAAGGATCGACTCATAGGACTTGTTGTTGCGAAAAAGCCGGTGGAGGAAAATGTGAATGTGCGGGATAACCTGAATATTGCGGGAACCGTCGCATTGATCCTTAAAATGGCGAAAACGGAAGACAACAAACTGCAATTGCTGGCCCAGGGTTTGGGTAGATTCGAAATTAAAAAGTATGTACAGGAAAAGCCGTATCTCAAAGCCAGTGTCAAACATATTAAAGACATAGAAACAAAGGACAAAGAGATAGATGCTTTGATGTCCAACATGATCAGCCAGTTTTCGAGGGTTGCCGAGCTTTCTCCGGGTTTGCCTCAGGAAATCGTGGTGATGGCCAAATCGATACAGGAACCCGGCATATTGGCCGATATGATTTCCTCCACCATCAATTCCAGTCTTGAGGAAAAGCAGCGGGTTCTGGAAATTTACGATATAAAAAAGCGGTTGAAAGAAGTCACACGGCTTCTAAACTATCAGTTGGAAATACTAGAGCTTGGCAGCAAAATCCAATCCCAGGTTAAAGGGGATATGGACAAAAGACAGCGGGAATACTTTCTTCGCGAGCAGCTCAAAGCAATTAAAGAAGAATTGGGCGAAAAAGATGAGGCTGCTGTTGAAATTGAAGATTACAAAGCAAAAATCGAGGAAAAAAATCTTCCTGAGGAAGCCCGTAAGGAAGCTGAAAGGGAACTGAACCGCCTTTCCCGAATGCATCCCTCTTCAGCTGAATATACCGTGGCCTCCACATATCTGGACTGGCTGACGGCACTTCCCTGGCATGACAGTACAGAAGACAACATGGACATAATAAAGGCGAGAAAAATTTTAGATCAAGATCACTTCGGACTAGATAAAGCCAAACAACGAATTATAGAATATCTTGCGGTACGCAAGTTGAAACCAGAGTCAAAAGGGCCCATCCTGTGCTTTGTCGGTCCCCCCGGCACCGGAAAAACATCTCTGGGCCGTTCCATCGCCAATGCCCTCGGGCGAAAATTTTTCCGAATTTCACTGGGGGGCGTACGGGATGAAGCTGAAATAAGAGGACATCGGCGAACCTATATCGGGGCGCTTCCCGGCCGAATTATTCAAGGGATTAGACGATCTGAGTCAAATAACCCGGTGTTTATGCTGGATGAAATCGACAAGGTGGGAAGTGATTTTCGAGGAGATCCGTCGTCCGCGCTGTTGGAAGTTCTCGATCCGGAACAAAACTTTTCCTTTTCCGATCATTATTTGGACGTACCTTTTGATCTGTCAAAGGTCATGTTTATCACAACCGCCAATATACTTGATACCATCNNTCGTGGTGTTGCAGCCGGTATCGCCGAGGAAAAAATAAAGTCAGCGACAATAAACGTTGAAAATATCTCAGAATACCTGGGCCCTGTAAGATTGACCTATGAAGGCAAAGCCCGAACGTCAATTCCCGGCGTAGCCACAGGTCTGGCCTGGACAGAAACAGGGGGAGAACTTCTTTTTGTAGAAGCCACCTCCATGAGAGGGAGTAAGGGCCTTACCTTGACCGGCCAGCTTGGAGATGTCATGAAAGAATCAGCAACCGCGGCATTGAGTTTCATTCGGTCCAACGCCGCTCTAATCGGTGTTCCTGACGATTATTTCGAAAAACACGACATACATATTCATGTTCCCGCAGGTGCTATCCCAAAAGACGGCCCATCCGCGGGTGTTACCATGCTAACCGCCCTGGCATCGCTGCTGACCAATAAGACCGTTAGAAAAGATCTTGCCATGACCGGTGAAATCACATTGAGAGGCCAGGTTCTGCCGATTGGCGGCCTAAAGGAAAAGGTGCTGGCTGCTCATCGCGCGGGAATAAAAACAATCATTATCCCAAAGTTGAACGAAAAAGATCTGTACGACATATCCGAAGAGATCAAAAAGAAAATAAATTTTAAACCTGTGGAAAGGATGCAGGATGTTTTAAAAATCGCATTTGAAAAAAAGTAATGGCCGTTCATTTCTTAAAAAGACATTGGCGAATAGTTTGTAGGTGTTTTGTTTTTTGCAGTATTTCAGCTTTTCTTTTATGTGGATGCTCAACAGTAGAGCCACCACCCCCAACACCTCCCGGTTACCCCAAACCCTATAAAGTCGGGAGTACCTGGTATCAACCGCTACCGCATGCACAAAGCTTCAGTCAGCGGGGAAAAGCATCCTGGTACGGAGAGGAATTCCACGGAAAAAAGACATCCAATGGTGAAGTCTACAACATGTATGCCATGACGGCTGCACACAAAATCCTTCCTTTTGACACGTATGTCGGAGTGAAAAATTTAGAAAACAATAGAGAGATTCAAGTTAGAATCAACGACCGTGGACCTTTTGCCAGAGGCAGGATCATCGACCTTTCGTATACGGCAGCAAAAAAACTCGGTATCGTCGGACCGGGTACGGCGGATGTTGAAATTGTTGCACTTGCCAGATCCATTCAACCAGACATGTCGAATAGTAACACAAATTCGTATCCGGCAGCAGATTTATATGAAGGTAATTTTACAGTTCAAATCGGCGCATTCGGTGAAATGAAGAACGCTGAAAGGCTCAGGAAAGAACTTGCTCGAACCTATGAAAATGTTTACATCACATCCTATTTCAATGGAAGGGATACCTTCTACAGGGTAAAGGTCGGCAAGTATACAAACCTGGCCCAGGCAAACCGGTTTGAACGCATCATGATCCAAAACGGATACAAGAATGCATTTGCCATCGCTGAGGATTAGTTTCCATCCAGAAATTGCTCTTTTCCGCAATCTCTGCGTTAATCTTCGGAATTACTTGTGCGGCATACCACTTGTATGCCTCCGCGTAATTCCTTGATTGCCTTGACATTGCGAAAAATTGCTAATTTCTGAATTGGAAACTAACTATTATCCACTATTTTTTAGTGGATGGACACCAACTAAGCTTTTGAAATGACCAGACACGTAGTCGTCAGAGTGATACGGGAAAGCACACCCCGTGAATACGCACAAAAGTCGACCCAAATTATAGTATTGATGACTGGACAAAAGAAAATGCAAAATGTGGTCTTTTTGGATCGAGACGGCGTCATAAATCATGATTCTCCGGATTATATTAAAAGCTGGTCTGAATTTGAGTTTCTCCCCGGCAGTCTGAAGGCGTTAAAACAGCTGACGCTGAATCGATTTCCCATTATTATCATTACAAACCAGTCTGTGATTCATCGCAAGATGGTATCCAAAAAAGATCTTGATTTCATTCATGACATGATGAAAAAAACCGTTCAATCGAACGGTGGTGAAATAAAAGACATATTTTATTGTCCCCATATTCCGGAAGACAGGTGTGAATGCCGCAAGCCAAATCCCGGTCTGATTTATAGGGCTAAAAAGAGATATCGGATCGACCTTGAGACATCGATTATGGTGGGTGACAGCGTAAAAGACATAGAATGTGCTCGGAATGCCGGATGCGGAACGGCGATTTTGGTTAAAACCGGGAATGGCGTTACGGCTGAAAAAATATTAAAAGAAAAGATGATCCATCCGGACGTTATCGTTCGAAATCTTTTGGAAGCCGCCAACTGGATCGTCACCCGAAACAATCCAACAGCGTTGCCGGGCAACCCGGAATACCGATGAACAGACCCCTCCCCACAACCATCCTTGAAGGAGAACTGGAAAGAATTACCTACTTCAATGCCGAAAATCATTATACCATCGCAAAATTAAAAACCAGTAAAACCAAGAGTATCGTTACAATTGTCGGCACAATGTCGGCTGTCAAAGCCGGTCAATTCCTTAAGATTGAAGGAACCTGGGAAATCCATCCCAAATATGGACAGCAGTTTAAGATCGAGTCCTACAAAGAAACGTTGCCTGCAACAATTGACGGTATCAAAAAATATCTAACATCCGGTATTGTCAAAGGGATCGGACCTTCAACAGCCGCCAAAATGGTCAACCATTTTAAAGCCGAGGTTTTTGACATCATAGAGAAATATCCGGAAAAACTTCTNNTGATGCAATTGTTGCAAAAGGCAGGCCTTAAAACATCTTATTGTGCAAAAATGCTTAAACAATACGGCACAGATGCGGTGGATGTTATCCGCAACGATCCTTACCGTATGGCCACTGATATCCCGGGTATCGGTTTTTATTTGGCTGACAGGATCGCTATGAACCTGGGAGTGTCTATTGATGATCCAACGCGTGTGAGGGCGTGCATTATCCACGTGATGCAGCAATTCACAAATGAAGGACATGTCTTTGCTTATGAACATCAACTGTTTGAACATTGCCGGCGTCTTTATCAGTTGGAACCTGAAATCATTCGAAGTTCAATTGAGACATTAGCTGCCGGGAAAGAACTGGTCATTGAAAATGCATTGGATTCTTCCGAAAACAGAATCATTTATCTCAGAGAATTTCATGAGGCGGAAAACGGTATATCAAACCGGATTAAAGCGCTGATGTCCGTCCCGATGACACATCATTCTATCGATGCAGAACGAATTTCAACGGAAGTTCAAAAAAAATTGGCCATAGCGCTTTCTGAAGAACAAATTGATGCCCTCGAAAAAATACTTTCCCATCGGGTTGCAATCATCACCGGAGGACCCGGAACCGGTAAAACAACCTTGATACGGTCTATCAATGCCATATTTGAAGTGCTCGGGAAAAAGGTGCTACTTGCAGCACCGACGGGCCGGGCAGCCAGGCGGTTGTCCGAGGTGACCCGAAGGGATGCAAAAACCATTCACAGATTGTTGGGGGTTAATTTTCAAGACGGAATGTTTAATAAAAACAGGGATAATCCCCTTGATGCGGATGCAGTGATTATCGATGAAGCATCCATGTTGGACACACTTTTAATGTTTCATCTGATAAATGCAATCCCCATGACCGCTGTATTGATTCTGGTGGGTGACGTTTTCCAGCTTCCATCCATAGGCCCCGGCAACGTACTATCCGACATGATCAAATCAGCTCAAACTCCTGTGTTTTATCTTAAAAAAATTTTCAGACAGGCCAATCAAAGTCCCATCATTTTGAATGCTCACAGAATTCGTAATGGTGAGTTGCCGGTCTTAAGGCCTCTGAACGATTCGGAGGGGCTTTCAGAGTTTTATTTTTTGGAGCAGGATGATCCGAATAGGGTTGTTGCTGCCATTGTTGAATTGTGCACAAAAATAATTCCCGAGACCTTCTCTTTTGATCCCATGCACGATGTTCAAGTGTTAACACCGATGCATAAAGGCCTTGTCGGCACAACCCATCTCAATCAGGTTTTACAAAAAGTGTTGAACCCGAATCCGGTGATGGTCGAAACCACAGGTTCGACATTTAAAGTTGGAGATAAGGTCATGCACCTTAAAAACAACTACCAAAAAGATGTTTTCAATGGCGATATCGGGACCATAAGCGTTGTAGATCTGAAAGAACAACTCTTTTCGGTGGACTACTACGGAAGGAAGGTAGATTACGATTTTACGGAAACGGATGAAGTCTCTTTGGCATATGCCATATCCGTCCATAAATCACAGGGGTCCGAATACCCGGTCGTAATATTACCGATCATGATTCAACATTATGTTCTTCTTCAAAGAAATCTTTTATACACCGCCATTACACGGGGTAAGAGTCTGGTCATTATTATCGGCACAAAAAAAGCCCTGACAATTGCTCTAAAAAACGATATGCCCAAAAAACGTCTATCCGGACTTGCTTATAAGCTTACGAGTAATTAGGTTGGAGATAACACCTTGTTTTTGAGGGTTAAAATAAATATGTATGAAAAATCTTGACAATGCGTATTATTTCAATTAGTTAAACTTCAACCTTTATTGAGGTGCATGTTTGTAAATATTTAAATAAAAACAATTAATTAGGTGATTATTTATGGCACTACCAAAACGTAAAACATCAAAATCAAAGCGGAATAAACGGCGGACTCATCAAAAGATATCAGCCCCTAAACTGACCAGTTGTCCCCAGTGCGGTGATTCCAGGCTTCCACACCATGCATGCCCCGGTTGCGGCACGTATAAGGGCCGCACTGTAGTTGATGTCGAATAATTTTGTCTGTTTCCAAAAAACGTCCTTTTTACTCGATGCGAGCGCATATTTAGAATTTTTGGAAATGTTATCACTTCAGGTGTAATATTCAGGGTAATATCATGGCCGAAAATAGAATACCCATTGTCATTGGCAGCGATCATGCTGCATATGCTTTGAAAGAAAAAATCAAAGCGTTTCTCATTGAAAGATCCATTGATGTTGAGGATGCCGGCTGCTATAGTGAAGATTCGGTGGATTATCCAGATGTTGGGATCAAAGTTGCGTCGATGGTGTCATCGGGAAAATTCGGGAAAGGCATACTCATGTGCGGTACAGGGATCGGTATGTCCATGGTGGCCAACAAATTTCCCCATGTCAGGGCGGCGTTGTGTGCCGATCTTTTCTCCGCTATCATGAGCAGACGACACAACAATTCCAATATCCTGGTTTTGGGGGGACGTGTTATCGGAGACATTCTTGCCATGGAGATTGTGAAAGTCTGGCTGGAAACTCCTTTTGACGGCGGGCGACATCAACGGCGATTGGAAAAGTTCGATGAGATAAATGAGGATTTTACCGATAAAACATAATTAAGCGTCTAAAACCAAGCAAGGGATACGTATTTGAACTTCAGACTTATCGAAAAAGCAGATCCCGAAATAGCCCGTGCAATTTCTATGGAGATTGACCGGCAGACACACACGCTGGAGCTTATTGCATCCGAAAATATTGCCAGCCCTGCAGTGATGGCCACTCAGGCGAGTGTTCTAACCAATAAGTATGCCGAGGGTTATCCTGATAAACGCTATTATGGGGGATGCGAATTTGTTGATGTTGCAGAAAGGCTGGCGGTAGATCGAGCAAAAAAATTATTCAATGCCGAGTATGCTAATGTTCAGCCCCATTCGGGCTCCCAAGCCAACATGGCCGTGTACTTTGCCTTGTTAGAGACCGGGGATACGGTTCTTGGGATGAGTTTATCCCACGGCGGACACCTTACCCATGGAAGCCCGGCCAGTTTTTCAGGCAAACTTTATAATTTTATTCATTATGGCGTAAATGCGGATACCGGCACCATAGACTATGAAGAACTGAAACGATTGGCGAATAAGCACCGGCCAAAGCTGATTGTTGCCGGTGCAAGCGCGTATCCTCGTATTATAGATTTTGATGCTTTTGCGAAAATCGCGGGGTCGGTAAACGCCTATCTGATGGTGGATATGGCCCATATTGCAGGCTTGGTGGCAGCCGGGGTTCATCCATCTCCCATACCTTTTTCCGATGTGATAACGTCAACAACCCATAAAACCTTAAGAGGGCCCCGGGGTGGCCTGATTTTGGCAAGGACAGATTATAGTGCAAAATTAAACAAAGAAATATTTCCCGGTATCCAGGGCGGACCGCTCATGCATGTTATTGCCGCCAAAGCGGTTGCTTTCAAGGAAGCTTTGAGTGAGTCATTTAAGACCTACCAGAAAGATACTGTAAAAAATGCACGGGTTCTTGCCGACCATCTGATGGGCAACGGTATCAAACTCGTTTCTGATGGCACCGACAATCATTTAATGATCGTTGATTTGAGGAATCTGAAAATTACAGGCAAAAATGCTGAAGATGCCTTGGGTCGTGCCGGGATTACCGTCAACAAAAATGCCATACCATTTGAGACGCTCAGCCCGACACTTACCAGTGGCATCCGCATCGGGACTCCCGCCATTACCACAAGGGGAATGAAAAC
>DNGT01000138.1 GCA_003486165.1 Desulfobacteraceae bacterium | reverse complement strand
ACCACTTTTACGCCGGCTTTTTCTGACGCAATACCCATACATTTGAGTATTTTTTTAAGGTCAGTCATTGAAAAACCTTCTTCGATGATCAATCCGACACTCAAATAGAGCGGTTTGGCGCCACACATGGCCAAATCGTTGACGGTTCCGTTTACGGCCAAATCTCCGATACTGCCACCGGGGAAAAAAATGGGATCCACCACAAAGGTATCTGTTGAAAGGGCAAAGCGGTTTCCGTCAATATCCAAAGTAGCGCCGTCATGCAGAGCAGCAAGCATTGGGTTGTCAAAAATGGGGAGCATGAGATCAGTAATCAGGCGGTGGGATATCTTCCCGCCGCTGCCGTGATCCAGTAAAATGGTATCTGTTTTCATTGTCATACCCTATCGGCCAAAGAAAATTTTAAATCCTTGATAAAAAACCAGGCCGGCGGTTCCGGGTTATCGTGGTTGGAATCTGCGTTACACTTACTGATCGAACATTCCATATTGTGCAATAATTCGCAATATATAAATTGCCCTTATCTGGCATAGCCACGTGTTGTTCGGGGATGAGGATAACGCCAGATCACAATTTGAAATTATGCCGGCGTTTGAAAGTGGTGCATATTTTTTAACCTATATATGCTGCTTGATTTGATTTTTATGCTGGACAAACCAATGGATGAGTCTTATTTTACCCATCTTTTAAAAACGTCGCTCGTGTGTAAACAGACACAGATACGGTTAGTTAGTGTCCATCCATAAATCAAAAAAAGGAAAACTCATGAAGATCGGATTGTTAGGTCTTCCTAATTCCGGGAAGACAACCATTTTTAACGCCCTGACACGTTCGGAAGCCGAAGTGGGTACTTATGCCAACAACAAGGCCGAACCGAACGTTGCTGTTGTGGAGGTGGGAGACGAACGCATCTCCCGTCTCACGCAGCTTTATCACCCTAAAAAAACCATCTATGCCACCATCGAGATCGTCGATTTTGCCGGCCTGACCAAAGGCTCGGAACGTAAAGACGATTTTTCCAGTGCTCAGATGACGCTCGTGCGCAACCTGGATGCCATTGCCCTGGTTGTCCGAAATTTTACTGATGATTTGACGGGCGCTCCGGCACCGCTGGTGGATATCGAGACCATCGACACCGAGTTTATTCTGTCTGATATGATCATTACCGAAAATCGGCTCGAACGCATTGCCTGGAGCACCAGGCGCGGTAAAACGACCAACACCATGCAACTGGAAGAGAAAGTCCTTAAAAAGATACTCGAGGAATTAAACCGCGGGCGGCATGTCCGGGATTTGATCTTGAACCACAACGAACAAAAGCTGGTCAGCGGTTTTCAATTTTTAACCCACAAGCCGTTTTTTGTGATTCTGAACTCCGAAGAAAAGAACTTCGGCCGCAACCAGGATTTGCTGGCCGACATCCAAACAAAATATAAGGTGATTGAATTTGCAGGCAACTTTGAAATGGAACTGGCCTCATTTGATGACAGCGAAGATGCCGGGCTGTTCATGGCGGAGATGGGCATCACCGAATCCGCCCGTGACCGCATGACCCGTTTTGCCTATGAGGTGATGGGTCATATCAGTTTTATTACCGTGGGAGCCGATGAGGTCAGGGCCTGGACCCTGCATGACGGCGATACGGCCCTGGAAGCCGCAGCAACGATCCATTCCGACCTTTGCCGGGGATTTATCCGCGCCGAATGTTTTTCATATGACGACCTGATGGCCTGCGGTTCGGAAAAAGGCATCCGTGACAACGGCTGTTTTCGTCTGGAAGGTAAGAATTACAAGGTAAAAGACGGGGATATATTAAATATTCGCTTCAGCATATAGCCTGCTATTTAATCTATGACAACTCTATTGCCGCCCATAAGATCGGCATGAGTCGGGTGGCAGGTGAAAACAATGAGTTGTTTTGTCTTTGAATAATCTTTTAAAAGGCTGGCGGCATTTGATTGGCGGCCGGGATCCATGTCAACAAAGGGATCATCCATAACGAGAAAAGCTTCTTGTTCTTTTAAAAAATAATTGGCCATGGATAACCTCAGGGCCAAACCAAGAACATCTAAAGTGCCGGTTGAGAGCAGATCTGTTTCGACTACGTTACCGTCAGTTCTTACGAATCCGGTTGGAAGGCTTTCATCAATTTTTATTTGTTCGTATCGATGATCCGTCATTCCGGAAATGAAGCTTTCGATATCGCTTTTTAAACCGAGAAATGCCTGTTGGTCCAAATGTCCGCTGAGTTCATCGGCAACTTCTTTGACCCTAAGAATCGCCTTTCCTTTTCGTAACAAAATATTAAATATATCGTTCAATTCATCGAGTTGCTCCTGGAGTTCTTCCGAGGACTGATCCGGCAGGTGAATTCCGGCACGCTCGATCTCGAGTTTTTTTAAATCCTGGTTTAACCGGGTTAATTCTTCTTGTTTCTGTTTGTACGCTTCAATAAATGCGTCAACATCTTCGACCCCGTCAGGCATCGGTGAGAGTGCATCCAACTTCTTGTTTAATTCTTTTGCTGTCTGAATGGCATCGGTCATCGTCATTAAAAGTGAATCCTGATCTTTGTATTTTTGTCTGTACTCATCCAGGACTTTCTGCTGTTGGGTGAGATCGGTGTTCATTTTTTCCANNAATTCAGCAATATTCTTTATGGATGATTCAAGTTCTTCAATGCTTGTATCTCCCAGATCGGTTTCAAGATTGTCCTGGGCGGTTTTCAGCGTCCGGCGGCATGTTTCATAGGCGCAGTGTATTTTTTTTGCTTTCTCTAAAGACCCGACATGGTGTTTTTTTAACAGTTTATCGAGGGCGCTGTCTGCGGCTTTTATCTTTTGAACGAGATCGGCAAAGTCACCTTCACCCGTGCTGACTTCCATGCCCCAGTCCGGATGATCCAATCTTAATCTGCCTCCTGCTTCAAACGATTGTGACTCGCCCNNAGGGTGACAGACGTTTTGGCTTCAAAGACCACGGAAAGCTTACCGGCTGCCAATTCTGTTTTTAGCAGGTTCGACTGTTTTAAGGCACTGTCAATTTCGCTTAGATCCTCTTCAGTGAGGACCTGTGCGGATTTCAGATTTTTTTCGGCATCGTTCACCAGCTTCTTTCTGGATGAAACAGCTTTATACTTTTCCACGTTGTTACGGTTTTTTTCAGCCTGTTCAGCCCGGATCTTTTTTTGCTTAAGTTCTTCGACTTTCTTTTTAAGCTCCGGCAGTTTCTTCTTTAGGTCAGAAAGCGTATTTTCCCGTATGGGCCAGTCTCTGTTTATTTTTTTATATTCTTCAAGATCCTTGCTCACATTTTCTATCTGAGCCAAAAGGACTTTTCGTGTTTGCGCATCGTCAGCGGCCTTCTTGTTCGTTGCAACGTATCGCTCGATGTCATCTCTTTCTTTTTTTGTCTCGGCGATGTTCTGATTTGCCCGGTCAATGGCTTCTTCAACCTGGCAAGCCTTCTCAAAGGCGACCCGAACCGACTCTTTATCATAATAGGCCTGTAGAATTTTACCGACCTGTTTCTTCCAGGGCTTATCAATACCTCTGCCGCCGTCAGGATAATTTCTTGCCGGGTCCCAATGATTGTAATAGTCATTAAACTGCGTTTCGAGCTGATCTTTAAATTTTTCGATGGATACGCCGTCTGTTTCAAGGACTGCCGTCTTCAAAATATCGCCAAGGCTTTTTACGGTATCCGTATGTTCGTTTTTTAGTGCATCCAGAGTGCCGGTCAAACCACTTTGTTTGGTCATCAACACCGCCCGATAGGTACCTTCGGATGCACTCAGACACGCCCCTAAATATTCGGCGATGGTCGATTCATCTGATATGATATTGCCATTGGGCAGTTTCAGTTCGGCTTCAGCCGATGGACCCCATTTTCGTTTGAGATAATGATCGGTGTTTTTGTGCTTAAAATGTAACTCCACCGCAATGGTGTCGCCGCCTCCTACGGGAAGAAATCTGTTCATGAGTTTTTTGAAGCGACCGGGCGTCAATTTTGCTTCGGTGAACATCACATGGTAAAGCGCATGGAACACTGTGGATTTTCCTGTCTCATTGGCGCCGAGGATGACATTCAAGCCGTCGGTAAAATCTATATCAAGATGGGGCATGCCGGCGAAAGGGGAGAGGGTTATTCGGGATAGGATCATTTCCTGACCTCATTGATCAACTCATAGGCTTCCTGAAGGGCTTCAAAATCTTCTTCGTTTTTTGAAAGCGCCATCAATAGCGTATGTGGAAATGAATCCCTGGAGAACATCTTGTTGATATCCGCAGGTGTTATTTCCCGGGTAATCAGACTGTCATCCCAGTGTAAAAAAAACATTTGCTTCTCGATCTTTTCTCTTGTGGGGGTGATTGAATTATAGGCGTCTTCGGGCAGCCTCCCTTTAATTTTCAGCCTCAGCAAGGTCTTTTTAAATTCAGAGTTGTCATAGCGCGTTTTCAGGGCGTCAATGTCATCAATGGTACGAACTTTGATTTGATCCTGGAGAAAGCGGAAAGTCCCTGTGGATATGGACCTGGCATGTATTTTCTTATCCGCATCGATGTTAATGATCCAGGCTTTGCCTTCGTGACTGCATCCAAATCCATCCGGCTCGGATGTACCGGCATAGAATATATGATCCATTGCCCCCGGCGTGATGGGATACTGCATGTGGGTATGGCCCAAGAACCATAAATCCAATCCGCAGCCGACCAGATCATCAATTGTCATGGGATAATAGGTTTTATCAAAATCCGGTGAAAAACCTTCCAGGCTGCCGTGGGCAATTCCGATATGATGTTTCACACCATCGTCTTTTTCCACATCTTTGATCCATTCAATGGCGTTTTCCGAAGAATGCTTGGCATGGCACGGCCCTGGATAAAGGTTTATATCCAGGTTATAGGATTCCAGGTTAAAAACCCGCTTTTCCCGAATTACAAGGGTACGATCTCCGCTGTGGTCATCAAAATACGTCCACAAATTGGTTTTGTCCGGTTCAATATAATCGTGGTTTCCAGGCAGTACAATGACCAAATGACCCTGAAATTCAGCCAGCATTTGGGCGGCCCTGGCGATGTCTCCTTTAGCCACCGAAATCCTGTCAAAAAGATCCCCGGCCACAATGAAAAGATCGCATTTTTCCCTGTTCGCCTTTTCCACGAGGCTTTCAAGGGTTTTAAAACGAGCTTCCACCAGAGATTCCCGAATATGATCCGGATAATTCGCGAACTTCATGCCAAGATGAAGGTCGGAGGTGGAAAAAATTTTAAGAGGCATTGACAATTTTCCTTATTTTTCACCGCAAAGACGCAGAGAGCGCAAAGAAAAGCTACTTTTCTTTTGCCGTTGAGAGGCCGGCAAAAGAAAAAAATCAATCGCTACGCGATATTNNTTGGACTTCAACCATTCCAGAACCGCCCACGTGGCTTCCAGATCCTCCCGGTTATAGTCGAGTATTTGAGTCATTATATCGTTTCTTGCATCAAGGTCTTGTGTTTCAACAGCCTCGATGTATTTCGCCATGGCCCAGTCACCGGNNCTTTCATAGTGGTGCCAGTGAACAAAGGGTAGATCCCCAAATTGATTAAAAACATTTTTTGCATTTTCCAAAAAAATGTTCCAGCCTTTTCTGTCGCCATCTTCGCCAAATCCAGCGACCGCCGGAAGAAAATCACTTTGATTTTCTCCAAAAACCTGCATGCCCCAAAGGTATATTTTTTCAAGTTCATCCAACTGTGGCGGCAAACCCTCCAAGTCAAACATGACATAATTCGGATGTTCAGGGATTGAAGGCCGCTGAATCAGGAACTCCTTATTTTCTGACATGGCTTTTGCCATAAGCAGAATTGATTCTGCGCGTTTCCCTACTTTTCGCATTTCTTTGCCCCAGGGGCGTTTCAGTTCAGCAAGGCTATTCTCTTGATACTGATTTCGCAAGTCATTAATGGTATGGATGCCCCGATCTTTCAGTGCAAAAGCCAGTCCCTGATCAACCCCATGGACCAGCGCAACATCTCTTTCTTTTTCAGCTTTTGGCCAGCAATAACCATGAAAAGGGCACCCGCCGCATTTGCTCCACCCGACAGGGCTGAATGGTTCTGATTTTGAAATCTTTAAAGTGATAATTTCTTCAAGATATTCTAGTGCCTTTGCACCGCCGTCATATGGCACTTCCACGATATCGCCGGAACCCGAATGGACATGCAGAGCCAATGGGGGCTTTCCCGAGGTTTGTTCATAAAGCCAACCGTAAATTTCCAGTTGCCTAAAAATTTCAGGGTGATCTTTTTCATTAATTCTCCGCGATAACTTTGAGTCGCAAACGATGTAATCATTCCCCTGACGAACCAGAAAATCAGGCTCACCCACGATTTCACAAGCTACCTTTCTTAATTCGTACTCGGATTTTAAAACAGCTTGATAGAGGACTGGTGTACCTTTATGAATTTCATGTCGTGTTTTAATTAAACGATCTTCGAATGTTCC
>DNGT01000399.1 GCA_003486165.1 Desulfobacteraceae bacterium | reverse complement strand
AAGGTCTCAGTGAAGCGGAAGCGGGCAGGAGAATCAAGGGGCGTTCCCGATATTCTCCCTGATTTAAAGGGCTCTGATGGTCTATACTTGAATATGGAGAAAAAATCAATGAAAATAATTAGGTGATTCAATATGTTACAAAAAAGATAATTTGGGGATGATAAAATTGTGTGGTTTTGACACAGTATTAATGTGTAAAAACTAAATTTCGATCTTACACCTCAGAATTTTAGTTTAAACAAAATCTGAATTTACAGTCCCAACGTCAAACGTGTCATATTGGCGGATTTCACATTCATCTTTTCTATCTATTTGCCTCATCTATTTCTACCACTATATTGCAGTTAAATGAAATCAAGGTTAAGTGCATATATAGGAGATATTGCAGGTTTTAAAACGTTCAAAATTCCTGTGCTCATCATTACGTATTCGCAATTTGCATCCTTTACAGATATCGTCCTACAACACAGAATATTTTGATGGTACAAACCCGTTGAACTATAGCAGTGATCAAAAGTGTCAAAACGAAAAGCTAAGCCGGCTAAAAAGCGGCGAGCTTTTTTAGATAGGTCTTGAGCGGCTTGTTGGGCGAAGTTTTTATTTTAGTAATATATGTTGAATGTCGATGATTAGAAGCTACCGTGACTTTCGGTACGACGATCCACCGTTAAATTCTGTATTTTTTCACTTTTTCACAAATCAATTTGAATACATCCACGAGCCTCAAAATGCCGATGATCTCCGAGTCTTTTGTAACAAGAAGGGATTGATGATGACCAATAATAAAATTATGCAGGGCCTCACCCAGCGTAGCATCCGCTTCAATTTTTTCTCCTTCTGCGGGTTTGTACATTACGTCCTTTATTTTTTTTCCGGCAACGCGACTGCAAATAACATCCAGATCCACCTGCCACAGACTGTATTTTTCCATCATGGATTTAATTAACATCGGGCTGACGCCGGAAAGAGATGTCGATCGCATATCCCCAAAAGTCTCATATTTGGGCTCAAGACATTTGATGACATCCCATTGGGTAACCTTGCCGACAATTTTTTTGTTGTCATCATAGACCAAAATAGCCCGATGCACATAAGGTGATTCTTCAAACGATTTCTGAGCCTTTTCCAGTGCATCAATCGCATCTATCAAAAGACGATCCTCGTGGATGGTGGCATATCTTTCCAAAGGGACCATCACGTCTCTAACCAAAAATTTCTGCATGATGTATCTCCTCCTTTCCTCAGTGTTATTAACACTGAAGGTTATTTTTTTTTGTCGCGATCGAGAATTTCTTTTGCCGTTTCGAATTCACCGGCCTCAGCAAAAGCAGCAGCGCTCATGGTATCCTCAAATTTGCTTCTATAGGCCTCGGTGATGGTCTTCATGAGTTTTTCAAAGGAAACTGGCTTTTTCAGGTATTCAAAAACACCCAGACTTCGTGCTTCTTGTTCATCTTTTTCAGACCCATAGCCGGTCAACATGATAATCTGAACGCCTGGATAAGCCTTCTTGGCACGCCTTAAAACTTCCATCCCGTCCAAACCAGGCATTTTCAGGTCAAGAACCATGACATCCGGAAGATCCTTGTTCATGGTTTTAAGCGCCTGCTCCCCGCTAAGTGCCACATCCGATTCCAGATCCCGCATTTTCATTCGCTCGGAAAGGGATTTTACGAATTCCTCTTCATCGTCTACCAGCAATACTTTCATCTCTTTCATTTTTTTCTCCTTTCATTATGAAGGGAATTTTTACTATTTTCTTTTGTGATCATAAACTTGAACGAAATTCAATTGGACAAAATCTTGAGGTGAATTGTGTCGAATGAAGAGGATCAGCTCATGCTGCAAACTTTAAAGTATCCCCGACGGTTTGAATAAGCCTTCTAATGTCTCAGAAATATTTGAACATGGCAAAATATAAATCTTTCCGCGTTGGATTTCCGGTTTTCACAAATCCATGCTTCCTGTAGAAGTTTCCTGATTTTGGAAATTTGGGGACGTCAACTTCAATTTTATTAAAGCCAGCTTCTTTGAATCGTTTTTCGCAATGCTTGTATAGGAGCGAACCGTAACCTTTCCTGCTGTAGTTTGTTTTGACCTCTATTATTCTTATGACAAGATTCATCCCCCTTCGTACAACCATCCCACACCCAATAAGATCTCCCGTATCGTTCGAAAGAGTAACCAGGTATCCTCTATTCACTTCCTCCTGAATTTTCTCAGGCGTTGCAAAGGCATATAATCTTTCCAGTTCAGCGGGGGCATACTCTCCACGATTGGCGTTCTGAGTACTTTGCCTTATCAACGCTGCGACTTTAGCCGCTTCAGAATAACTCAGAGGTTCTGTCATTTTTTCCAGATTGTCTATAACAGAGAGTTTCATGGTTCAAAACATTGCTTTTCTTTGAGACCTAAAGAATTCCTTTTTTGCAAGCGGAATAAGGGAAAATTTAAGGCGGTCTTCGATAACCGAATGCATCCTATTATATATTGGAACAGGGAAAAACGGCAATCATCATCTGGCAACCGGCTACTCGGATTCTGATAACAGATACCAGCCGTATTTTCATTGATATTGTATATCCCAACAATGCTGTAAGCATCCTGTCAGGATCAAAACAAGCAAATTTTGAGGGGTTTCTCCATTTCGGAACCTCATTAATAGAGGTTAAGCAAACGAAATGACCGGTTATTAGATAGGTAGAAGCGATTCGAGAGTGAGGTCAGTAAAATAAAAAGTGTTGCCCAATGGAAATCGGATTGTGATATCTGGCAACTATCAATTATATTAATAAAACAGTTTAAAAGGATCTGTAAATGGGAAAAAAGTCTTATTTTTATAGGAGATATGCTCATACATAGGGAGTTATCCCAACTTTAATTTAAACGCGATCAATCACAAAATCAAATGTTGCCATATCTGGCCATGATCGCAAGTTTAAACATATGAATTTACAGTACATAGATCCTATTTCTTATAAAAATGCAATAAAGGCAAACTCCCCAAAATGGGATTTGCCTTTATTATAAAATGATATCAATAAAAAATAAAGTCTCTGATATTTAGGGCATCATAGAAAGGAACCGAATAGCAATAACTTTTTATATGGATTTCTTTTAACCTTTTCACCAGCCCTTTCTGATTTTCATTTTCCCTTTTCTTTGATCATATGGGATATGTAAAACAGCTATTCAAAAAGAGAATAGTTAATTAAAATTTTTTTAGTCATCATTTCTGGCAATTAATCATGTATACCAAATTAGTCCGAAGGGACACTTATTGGAACTCCCTCATAAGGAGTCCTTCTTGTAGATCTATGGGTCTGAACTTCCCTCATCGTTTTCAGAACATCAATGCTACTTTTTAATCCTTTAGTATACCTTGCCATATTTATAGCCATTCCAGCGACTTGAGCCAAAGATTGGACGAAATTCACATCTTCCAGCGTAAACTCCCAAGGTTCAGCCGTATACACACGCATAGCCCCTATTAAATTACCAGCCACCACGATAGACACCGATAGTAGGGAAGCAATTCCTTCTTTCTGGGCTTCAATGGGATATTGAATTCTTGGGTCATCCGTAACATCATAGATCGCTACAGGTCCTTCCTCCAAAGATTGGGCAATGGAGCGCAATGCACTTACAGGGCCTTTATTTATATACTCATCACTCAAACCGTAGGATGTTGCCAACTGCAGTTCATTGTTTTTACGATTGAACAGAAACAACGCACACCCTTTGACACCTAAAGCTGTTTTGATGCTTTCTACCGTCATAAGAGCGACTTCTTCAGGATCCTTGGAATGAGAGATTGCCTTCGTAACCTTTAGCAATGTTTCATAATTTATGAGCTGTTTTTTCATGTTTTTTCTCCTTTCAAAAGGTCATTGAAGGTCTTAAAAATTTTACCCTAATAGTAATATTATTTTAAGCTCCTAACGGGAAATAATATTCTGTTAGGAGCAAAGTATGCAAATTTTGAGGGGTTTCTCCATGGAAAAACCTCCTGAATAGAGGTTAAACGATCGAAGGAACAAAAAATTACATAGGAAAAAACATAATGAGAATGAATTTTCAGAACAGGAAGTCTTACAGAATGGAAAACAAATTGAGATAGAAGATAAATTTTAAAAGACAATCTATAATAACAAATTAATTCAAAACATGAATTGTGTCAATAAAATAATAATTTTAAGTATTTGTGCCACTATGTGGCATTTATTGGTGAGACAAATCGGGTGAAAAAAGGGAGGCGTATTTCGAAGATAACTTGCCAAAACAAAAACCTAAGATCAGTGCAGTTATCGGTATTCTTAGCTTTCCCTATTGAAATCTGGCTATCTTCAATTTCGAGAAAGTTAAACACAAATACAACCCCTATCAGATGATTCACATTAGCTCTATAGTTGCGTGGCTGTAATCCGAGGCTTTGATATAGGTATTAATAAGTGAAAGAGACCGTGAAGGATCCAAAGACATACCTGTCACGCTGTTCTTCGAATTCTTTGGTCCGAAACGTATAAGCAAAGCTGAATTTATACCTGTGATAGTTAACTGCTATGCCTGTCATTAGGTCTGCAATAAAATATTTTTTATCCACACGGTGGCTTTCTTTGAATGTATTGCCATTGAGAAATATATCTCTTAATACCAGACGATTATCCAATATTGCAAACAGATTGACGCCGGGATGAATTTTTCTGAAATCTTCGGTCTCATTATGATAGAAAGCCGGGTTTGCGTCACATCCCGGCCGAATAGGGCAACTTCCGAAATCTTCAGGGATGAACCAACCCAGACGAAATTCAGCACCACAGTTCGCGTAAATGTATACATTACCGAGGGGTCCGCCTATATGAGGTATCAAATCATAGCCAGAACCATGATGGGTTTTTGAGTATAACACTCGCCACTTGGTTTTATAAACCGCTTCTATTGCCGGTTCGTTTTAGAGTTGATTTTCCCAGCAAAGTATCATCTCATCAATAAGTTTTCCGTGAACCACAGCACCGTGGCCGATGGAAACTCGTTATGTGTCGTGGTAGCGATGGTAAGCCGCGCAGGTGCCTTCACTGGAGACCATGCACGGGCCGATGGGCTGAACGGGCGTACATTTATTTTTATAAAGCGGGCACTGGGGAGGAATTTTTATGCCCAAAAGGATTTCACCACATGCACACCCTTTTGGATCTTCACTCTCGGCAAGTTTAATGCCGAACACTTTTTGTGCATCAAATGCTGCATATTCCTTTCTTATCTTAAGACCGCTTAAAGGTATATTCCCGAGGCCGCGCCAGGCGGCATCCGTCGTTTCAAAGACGGCATTCATGGTGGATCGGGCCTTGGGATTTCCCTCAAAAGTGACGGCCCGTTGGTAACTGTTTTCAAGCTTTGCGGCATTATCTTCAATCTGTTTGGTCAGCATGAGTATGGCCTGTAATATATCTATCGGCTCAAATCCTGCGATGACACAAGGAACGTTATACTGTTCGTAAAAGGGAATGTAGGCCTTAACACCGATAATTACGGAAACGTGTCCGGGAAGGATAAATCCGTCAATCTTTGTTTCCGGGTTTTCTGCAAGGGTAAAAAGGGCCGGCGGCAAAAGTTTGTGAGCACTGATGACAAAGTAGTTGTTAAGGTTCAACTCATGGGCTGAAAGTATCGATGCAGCAATGGTCGGGGCCGTGGTTTCAAATCCGACACCTAAAAAAACGACCTTTTTATCCGGATTCTTTTTTGCAATGTCAATGGCATCAAATGTCGAATACACTACGCTTACATCCCTGCCTTTTGCCTGTTCATTTTGAAGGGATGAATGCGCTCCGGGAACTTTTATCAGATCTCCGAATGTGGCGATAATGACGTCATCAAGTTTGGCCAGTTCAATAAAGGCATCGATTTCATTTTGGGCGGTAACGCAAACCGGGCATCCAGGACCGGAAAGCAGCGAAATGGTCTCCGGCAAAATCGATCGGATGCCGTTTCTGAAAATCGACGTGGTGTGTGTGCCGCAGACCTCCATCAGGCGGATATTTTTTTGGCTTGTTTTTTTTATCTGTTGGATGATTTTCCGGGAAAGCTCAGGATCCCGGTATTCGTGTAAATGTTTGATGGACATGTTTACTTCTGCTTGTCATTGTCAAAGATCAATGAGGCGGCTTCTCTGAGCAGTTTCAAGGATTCCAGGGCATGTTCTTCGTTGATTTTGTTAATGGCAAAACCGGCATGTACAACAACATAATCCCCGATTTTGGGGTTTTCGACCAGCAGCAGACTGGCTTCTCTTCTAACGCCGTCAACGTCGATGGTGGCCACATTATCTTCAATTTTTACGATTTTTGANNTTTTAGTTCCTCAACCACCATGTCGACCAGTTGGCTTAAATTCCGGGCAACTTCGGTTGATAAATCGAGTCCTGTGGAAAGCTGTTTGGGTTCGATGCCGAACAGGGTAATATTTTTAGGCATGATATCGGTAATAACTGCGATTCCCATGACATCGGCCAGGCCGATTTGATGCGGAGACGTTTTGGAACTGAAATACGCGGGAGGATCTTCAATCCTTACGATGGTACCTGGCTTGAGGCCGGTTTTTACCGCATCGATGATCAAAATATGGCTGCGCCCTTCAAAGTAGGGGAGAAGTTCGAAACCTATGGTTCCGCCGTCGACGAATTCCACGCCACCTGAACAATTATATCGGTCCTGAAGTTCTTCGATGGCTTTAACCCCCGCACCCTCATCGGAAAGCAGGATATTGCCTAGACCCAGTACCAGGACATCTAAAAAAGACCGCCCGGAGTCTTTTGAAGACTCCGGGCAATTATGTTTGGATTGGGTTGGGTTGAATTTCAAAATGCCCTGACTTTAACAATCTCTTTGCTGTTGGTGTCCACCATGTGAATGGCACACGCCAGGCACGGATCAAAGGAATGTAGTGTTCTCAATACTTCCAGGGGTTTCTCCGGGTCTGCAACCGGATTGCCGATCAAAGAGGCTTCATAGGGACCCAGAGCATCCTCGCTGTTGCGGGGCCCTGCATTCCAGGTAGACGGCACCACGCACTGGTAATTTTTTATTTTCCCATCCTGGATGACCACCCAGTGAGAGAGTACGCCCCGTGGTGCTTCATGAAAACCAAAGCCTCTTTGCTCACCTTTGGGGAATTCCGGCGGGTTGAAAGTGGCGGTGTCGCCTTTACCGATATTGTCGATTAATGCTTGCCACTGGGACACTACCGCATCATGCAGAACCGCACATCGGATGGATCGGGCTGCAATTCTTCCGATGGTGGAATGAAGAGAATTGAGGTTGACTCTTGCTTTTGAACCCACCAGAGACAATACGGAATTGACCGTGTCCAGTACGGTTGTGGCATACGTCATCGTGGGTTTGTGGCCCGCGGCATACATGCACAACACATTGGCCAGCGGACCAACCTGGGCGGGTTTGCCGTTGAAAGTCGGTGCTTTCACCCAGGAATATTTAGCATTTGTGTCATATTCTGTATGGTTTGGAACGGTCTCTTCCTCCCATGGATGTCGGTCCCAGTCGCCTTGGTACCAGGAGTGCTTAATACTTTCTTTGACGCCCTGTTTAAAAAGATCGTCATTGAAAGATGTGATCGGCTTGAATTTGGATATGTTTCCTTCGGGGATATAGCCGCCCGGAAGTTCAAATGTACTCCCTTTGGTATCCTGCGGCATATCCGGCACGCACAGGTAGTTGGTGACCCCTTTACCGTATGTGGTCCAATCGGCGTATAAGGCTCCCACCGCAGCAACATCCACCATGTAAACGTTCTTGACAAAGTCACCGATTTCATCGATCAGGGTTTTGACATAATAGAGGCGTTCCATGTTCAGGGCGGATTGGTTGTCGGGATTGATGGGGTTGGCAACCCCGCCCACGGCCAGATTTTGAATGTGCGGCGTTTTACTGCCGAGAATCGCCACTGCTTTATTGATTTTCCTCTGATATTCCAGAGCCTGGAGATAATGTGCGGAGGCCAGAAGATTTACTTCCGGCGGCAGCTTCATGGCTTTGTGGCCCCAGTACCCACTGGCATAGACGCCGAGTTGGCCGGAGTTTACAAACGTCTTGAGTCTGTCCTGGGCCGCCTGCATTTCATGCCGGCTATTCAGGGGCCATGAGGAGAGCTTTTCCGCCAAACCGGCGGCTGCTTTTGGGTCAGCCTTTAGCGCGGATACGATATCCACCCAGTCCAATGCACACAGGTGATAAAAATGAACAATATGATCAAATATGCCGTGGGTTCCCATAATCAGGTTGCGGATATATTGTGCATTCAGGGGAACTTCCAAGTTCAGTGCGTTCTCGATCGCCCGGACCGAGGTAATGGCATGAACGGTGGTTCAGACGCCGCAAATCCGCTGGGTGAAAATCCAGGCCTCTCTCGGGTCGCGGCCCTGGAGGATGACTTCTATGCCGCGCCAC
>DNGT01000197.1 GCA_003486165.1 Desulfobacteraceae bacterium | reverse complement strand
AAAAAGTTCCTCCCGAAAATCAGGATGTGCAATACTGATCATGGCCATGGCCCGTTCCTGAAGACTCTTGCCGAACATATTTACAGCCCCGTATTCAGTAACCACATATTGAACATCGCCCCTCGGAACGACAATGGCGGTATCATTGAGCATCGGGGTAATTCGGCTCTTTTTACCGTCCACTGAGGTTGATGTCAGCATAAGAATTGATTTGCCGCCTTCTGACCGGGATGCACCTCGGATAAAGTCGAGCATACCGGTTATTCCGGAAAAATGGTTGTAGGAAAGCGCATCCGCTGCAACCTGACCGGTGAGATCCATGGCCATGGGCACATTCATGGAAACCATTTTGTTATTTCGTGAAATAATACCCGGGTCGTTGACGTAATCTGATGGATAAAACTCAATAGCCGGATTATCATCAAGAAATTCATAAAGATTTTTTGACCCGATGGCACAGCTCGCCACCAGTTTTCCTTCGTTGAATCCTTTTTTCCGGTTAGTAATCACTCCCATTGAAACAAGACGCATGATATCCGTAGTCACATATTGAGTGTGGACACCCAGATCATTTTTCTCGGAAAGCGCAAGCAAAGTGGCCTGTGGTGTTGTACCGGGGCTAATCTGGATGGTTGAACCATCGTCAATCAGCCGGGCAATCAGCCGGCCGATAAGATTGGCGGCATCGAGTTCCGGAAGTTCGTCAATGGTCAAAAGTTCTTCTTCATATTCGACAATTGCATTCACGTCGTTGACATGGATGAAGCTGCGACCCAACACTCTGGGCATCCTGGAATTCACCTGGGCAATGACAAAATCGGCGGAGAATGCCGCCGCCAGGGTGATATCGACGGAAATCCCCAGACTCATCCATCCGAAATCATCCGGCGGGGATACCTGAATAAGGGCCACATGAATCGGAAGCTGACGGGTTTTAAACAGGCGGGGCACAGCCGAAAGGTTCATTGGAGTGATAAATCGTTTGTTTCTTGCCAGGCTTTTTGTTTTTGCCGATCCCAGATAAAATGACCGGATATTGAAACTTTGATCTTTGGTCTTATCAGCAATCAATGTTAACGGTGTACTTTCCAGACTCAGTAGACGCACAATCTCAATATCTGTAAATGAATCCGCTGCATCAGCGAGTTTTTTGACCAGATATTGGGGTTCTCCACAGGATGAGCCGATAAAGACCCTCTGACCTGGTTTAATCCGTCCGATCGCTTCTTGTGCAGAGCATCTTTTTTCAACATAATTGTCAGCCCAATAGGTTGATACGGCCATGGTGCCCCCTTGTATTGTATATTGAGCAAAATGATGGGTTTAAGGAAAAAGCGGTATGAATCACTGCTTTGGTAAAACCTAAAAGTGCCTCAATTTTTCTGCTGCGAGCGAAATAAAAACTTAAAGACGTTAATTTGACCTGATGAATAACGCGTATTTAAAATATATTCTTTAACTTATTTGGTATCTATTATCAAGATCTAAGTTGAGCGCTTCAAATTGCTCCATTCTATTTTAATTTTAATATTATTAGAAGGTTATACTCTATAAATCATTAAACATTATCACCGATTCGATAAACAGGAGTGAAGCCTCCCGTCCTAAAGGACGGAGCTTGCGGGGAGCATGCCGGCCAAAACAACCTTGTCACTTTTTGAAACGCTCAACTTAAATAAGAGAAAGATGATATGCTTTTGTGGTTTACAATTGAGAATCAAACAATCAATACGATGCGTTATGTATGGAAAATCGTATGGCGGGAGAGGATTATTTTAAACTTCGGACCTTGTTGTGTATTCCTCGATAAACGTATTCAAGTGAGCCAACATGTGCAGACTTACCTCGCCGAATTGAACACCCAGTTGCCTCATTTCAAAAGTACTGAAAGGGACAAAATTATCTACATGGATATCTGAAATTCTTTTACACGGTATGCCTTTTAAAATAAAACCATAACCACTTAAAAATATGTCAACTTCAGTCGGTTCATGTAGTTGCTCTCCATCGTTAATATACATAAAGGCAAGGCCGCCTTTGCTGATATTTTTAATCTGTCCCAATTTTGATGAACCATTTTTAAGCAGAGCATATACGCCTTGCTGAACCTGAAACCTCTCATGAAATCTTCGTTCAATTACTTTCTCGCTATTTATCATCTTAACCTCCATCGAATAGTATGATTAGATGATTTATGTTTAAAAGCAAGTCGCATCTCTCGGCATTATAAATTGTAATTAACTATAAATTGATATATATTGTGTGTCAAGAAAAAAAATAGCACAATATATTGATATTTACTGGCCGATTACCATTGAAACATAGTGAAAAACACGCAACCAAGTTTTGAATCCATTGAAACCTCGGTCATTGAAAAATACAACCCACCCAAAAACAGAAAATATAGATTGAAAAAATGGCCGATTTGTTGCATACAACACATTGTAAATGCAGATGGTTTCAGAAATATCTCTCAAACTATGGCTCCGCACCCTAATTTTTCCCAACATCAAAAGGAACGATAAATATGATTGAATGTTCAATCTGCGGNNTTAACACACAATGTCGGATTTATATCAACGCGTTTTGCAGGGACAGACGGCGTATCTCTGGAAACCACAAAATGGGCCAATGTTTTTCAAAAGGAAGGATTTTCCTGTTACTATTTTGCCGGTGAACTGGATCGGCCTCCGGATTGTTCATATCTGGTGGAAGAAGCTAATTTTACACACCCGGATATAAAATATATCTACAATCATTGTTTTGGCGTCCATAAACGCGAACGCCGCATCACACAAAAAATTCATGCCGTTAAAGAACGGTTGAAAGATGAAATTTACAGCTTTATCGAAAAATTCAGTATCGATCTTTTGGTGCCTGAAAATTCACTCACCATTCCATTAAACATACCACTTGGGCTTGCCATCACGGAAGTCATTTCCGAAACTGAAATCCCAACCATCGCCCATCATCACGACTTTTTCTGGGAACGACAGCAGTTTTTAACAAACGCGGTCTGGGAGTACTTAAATATGGCCTTTCCGCCACATCTATCGTCCATACAACATGTAACCATTAATTCTTCCGGAGACAACCAGCTGAGCCTTAGAACGGGTATTTCTGCTACGATTATTCCCAATGTTATGGACTTTGAAAACCCACCGCCACCCGTTGACGATTATGCCTTGGATGTACGAAAGGCACTCGGCATTGAAGATGATGAACTTTTTATCCTTCAGCCGACCCGGGTCGTAAAGCGAAAGGGAATCGAGCATGCCATTGAACTTGTTCATCGACTGGGGAAAAAAGCCAAGCTGGTGATTTCACACGCTTCAGGGGATGAGGGTTATGACTACGAACAAAGGGTCAAGGAATATTCAAGGCTGTTAAATGTTAACACCCTTTTCGTGTCGGATATCATTAATGAAAAAAGAGGGAATACCAAAGAAGGAAAAAAGATTTATACATTGGACGACATTTATCCGCATGCCGACCTGGTTACGTATCCATCTACCTTTGAAGGGTTTGGCAATGCTTTTTTAGAAGCCGTTTACTTTAAAAAACCCATTGTGGTAAACAAATATTCAATTTACACTTACGACATCGAACCCAAAGGGTTTTTGACCATAGAAATTGACGGATTTGTTACAGAAGATGCTGTTCGAATGACCAGAGATGTTCTTGAAAATTCGGAGCTTTGCAAAAATATGGTCGAAAAAAATTATGACATTGCAACACGCTGTTATTCTTATTCTGTATTGAAACAGAAACTTAAAAACCTCATTTATGACGGTATTGCCTGCAATCCGAAAAACTTAAAACAATGATTATGAATCCTGATCAAAATAAACTCCGACATGGCTTGAATTCAGGAATTCAAAAAGGATGGCGCGGATTTGTATGGATGCTCAAAATCATCGTACCCATATCTTTTCTTACCGTTCTTTTAGAATATAGCGGCTGGGTACACCATATAGATTTTATTCTAAAGCCTGCCATGAACCTTCTGAGCCTTCCTCCCATGGCGGCCCTTCCGCTGGTCGTTGGAATGCTTACAGGAATTTATGGCGGCATCGCTTCCATGGTGGTCCTTCCGCTGACGAATAATGAAATGACCCTGATCGCCATCTTTCTTCTCATCTCGCATAACCTTATCCAGGAAGGAATTATTCAGGGTCAGTCCGGGTTGAATCCTTTTAAAGCAACACTTTTCCGTCTAACAGCGTCCAGCGTTACGGTTATCATTGTCGCCAGATTCCTTGAATCCGAACCTGTACGTTTGGTCGAGAAAAATCTATCTGTTGCAATACAGCAGCCGTTGTTTATCATGATGAAAACTTGGTTTACGGCAACATTACATCTCGGCCTAAAGATATTTGTGATCATCATGGTCATTATGATTCTGCTCGAAACAATGAAAGTGTTTAATATTATTCATCATATCGTTAAGATCTTGAATCCCCTTTTAAGGGCCATGGGACTCAATCAAAAAGTAGGGTTGTTATGGCTTACCGCCGTTGTCTTTGGCGTCGCATACGGTGGCGCCGTCATTGTCGAAGAAGCAAAGGAAGGGCATATTAAAAAAGAAGAACTTGAAAAACTTCATCTTTCCATCGGAATTAATCATTCCATGATTGAGGACCCGGCGTTGTTTTTATCACTGGGGCTAAGTGCCTTCTGGCTCTGGGTACCCCGGTTGATCCTGGCAATCATTGCCGTGCGTCTGCTTGATATATACTATAAAATCAAGATGATACATAAACCCAAACTGAGCGTTTCAAATTGTGACAGGAAATTATAACCCCAATGGCAGAAATATATCCCATCGGTGGTGGAAAGGGTGGTGTTGGAAAAAGTTTTATAACGGCCAGTCTCGGCGCATTAATCGCCAAATGGGGTAAAAAGGTCGTGCTTATCGATTTGGATCTGGGAGCTTCAAACCTTCATACCTTGCTGGGAATGAATAGCCCGAAAATCGGTTTAAACAGCTTCTTAAACAAAACCGTGACAAATCTTGAAAACGCGGCCGTTCCAACAATAATCCCAAATTTGTTTCTTATCAGTTCTTTCCATTGCTACATGGAAATTGCAAATTTGTTTTATGCGCAAAAACTAAAAATAATTGATGCCATAAAGACACTTCCTTTCGATTATATTCTTCTGGATCTGGGTCCCGGAACAAACTTTAACACACTGGATTTTTTCTTAACGTCAAAGGAAGGAATCCTGGTCTGCACACCCGAACCTACCTCCATCGAAAATTCTTTTCGGTTTATAAAGACCGTCTATTTTAGAAAATTAAAACAAATGATGAAAAAAAACTCTTTTGATTCGGTGTTCAAGGACACTTCTTCAGACGTAAATAAATCGGGAATTAACCCCCCTGATATCATAGAAATGGTTTTAAAACATGATCCTGAAAAGGAAGAGTTTCTGAGAAACAAATTAAGCAAATTTAAATTCAAGCTTATTTTCAATCAATTTCGAAACAATGTTGATCCAACCCTGGGCCATCAATTTGAAAACATATGTAGTAGGCATTTTTATTCTGTTTTCCAGTTTCTTGGTAATATTGGTTATGACAGTCGAATTCATGATGCTATTTTTTCAAAAATACTTTATATCCATAAATATCCTCATACACAATCTGCCGCCGATCTAAAAAAAATCGCGGCACAGATAATGAGCAAAATACCATCTGCATCATTGGCGAAAGACATGTTATGAAAAAATTGGACGGATTGAATTATTATGAAATCTTAAAAATTCCGATGGGTTCGTCTTATTTTGAAATAAAGAGGGCATATAAAGATGCACTTTCGTTATATAACGAAGATTCTATTGTTACCTATTCTTTGTTCTCAAAGGAGGAAAGGGATCAAATTATAGAAGAGATTGAAGATGCTTTTTCAACGCTAACTGATGACCAAAAAAGAGCGGCATACGATCAGATGCTTGTCGATTCAGGG
>DNGT01000011.1 GCA_003486165.1 Desulfobacteraceae bacterium | reverse complement strand
CCGAAATCGGTTTTACTTTGACAGATGCCGATGAAATTTTTACCAAGTTTGGATTCTCGGCTGGTAATGCGTTAAATGATGTAACTGTTTCCCCACTCATTTATTCACCGTGGGCTGCAGACCTGGAAGACGATGTAAAAGATATCAATGGGCGGGATCGGGACTATCTTCTTGCGGCCTGGTACAAACACACCTTTACATTCGGTGATGCCAACACATTGGGAATTACAGGCGGACTCGTCGATGCCACGGATTATCTGGACGAAAACGCCTATGCCAATGATGAGTTTACTCAATTCATGAATCAGGCGTTAACAAATTCCGCCAATGGTTTTGCCCCCTCTTATGATATCGGTGCTGCTGTGGTTTGGGAATTTGGCCGCTTTGAACTTAAAGGGGTGGCCATGGGTGTGGGCAAAAATGACGATGGCAGGAGGTATAATTTTTACGGTGCAAACATGGGGTATTCCGTCAACACAAAACTGGGAGAAGGACATTACCGTGTTAATGTTGAATGGACCAGCAAGGACTTCAATCATTTTGCGGGAGACAACCTGGCATCAAAACAGTGTGTAATATTGTCCTTTGATCAACAATTGGGAGAGATCCTGGGGACCTGGGTCCGATTCGGCTGGCAAGATGATGATGCCCATATTATCTGTAAGTCGCTATATTCCGGTGGGCTTAACATCAACGGGAAAATGTGGAGACGAGAACAAGATAATATCGGCATTGGTTGCGCTTACCTTGAAGGGGGTAATCAGGAGTTGGATAACGCCTATGTTTTCGAAACCTATATCCGATTTTTGCTTAATGAATACTTTGCGGTTACAGCCGATCTGCAATATCAGGATAACAACATGAAACTGGGAGACAGCCCTTCTGGGTTCATATCTGGCGTGCGCTGTGTGGTCGAGTTTTGACCGGCATGCTCCGCGCAAGCCCCGTTCTTTAGGACGGGGGAAGCGTCACTTGATGATTACGAGCAAAGCATTTTTATGAAATATTCGGCTTAGCGCGGCGCGCAATATCTCCCGGAAACACCTTTGGGAGAGAGAACGATTTGCCACAACTGGTTAAATCTTGCGCGAAAAGTGCCGGCGCAAAACAAAAGATAATATTTCCACATTCGGTAGAAACGCTCACCATATTTATCTTTAAGATCATTCCAGCTGTTTTGAAAATTTTGAAACCAGTGCATCAGAGTTCTATCGTAATCCGGGCCGAAATTGTGCCAGTCTTCAAGGACGAATACATTTTCAATGGCATCGTTAATTTGCTTTGCTGAAGGCAGTACGTAATTTGGAAAGATATATCGACTGATCCATGGATCGACTGATCTCATGGAACAATTACCACCAATGGTTTGCAGAACGAATATGCCGTTTTCTTTAAGGCACCGGCGGGCAACCCGCATAAATGTTTTGTAGTTTTTATACCCCACATGTTCGATCATACCCAAAGAAACAATACGATCAAATGCGCCTTTAAGGCTTCGGTAGTCCTCAAGGCGGATTTCAACAGGCAGTCCGTGACAGAATTTTTCAGCAAATTGCGCCTGTTTTTCGGAAACAGTGATTCCGACGATTTCAGCTTGATAGTTTTCGGCGATAAATTTGGCAGTTCCCCCCCAGCCGCATCCGATATCGAGAATACGCATTCCCGGTTTTAACAGCAGCTTGCGGCAAACCAAATCCAGCTTTTTTTCTTGCGCTTCATCAAGACAAGATGCATTTTCCCAGTAGCCGCAGCTATATATTCGAAGCTTGTCAAGCATGCATTTATAAAGATCATTGCCGATGTCATAGTGATGCTGGCAGTCTGTAAAACATGAAGACGGTTTTTGGAGGTTGAACAACCTGGCTTTTAAAAGAGAAAAAAATTCGGCCCAGGGATTGATTTTAGCATCAAGATTCGCTTTCAAAACTCTGCAAATAAACTCGTCAAGCTTTTCGCAATCCCACCATCCGTCCATATAGGCTTCACCGAGACCCAGTGAACCTTGGGCCAGAACTCGTTGGTATAGCTTTTCGTTATAAACCTGTATATCCCATGGACGGCCGCCGTTAATTTGAACATCGGCTAAGGATAAAAGGTGTTCAATCTTATTGCGAAACTTCGTGCTGCCCACGACATCATCCTTTTTATGATCAGATAAAATCAGAATGGGTGTCTGGAAAAAAAGTTATTTCATACCGTTATTTTTGTCAACCTGTAATGCATTCAAGTGATCAAGCAAAATTTTTCGTCAAAGGATTTCTTCTTTCTCAGATCTCAATTTACTGACGGCCCTAATGCCCGCCAAAGAAAAACAGGCAATGTGGTCGGCCAATCGTTTGATTAAATTCCGCGAGAGGGGTTGACAGAGTAAGTATTCTAGGTCATTGCGATTGATGGTTAAAAGGGCACGACATTGGCTGATAATGCTTAGTTCACAGAATAGTACCGTTTCATCTGTGGTTTCGATCCCCAATGTTTTTTGAATAATTCCAATTAGTTTTTGTCGACGAGGTTTGATCATATCGTGCCAGGAGTTTTGTATCAGCCCTGTGGGATTGGCCAGTTCCATCAGGTACAAGCGTGTAAAATATCCCTGAAGACCTTTTTCCATAAAATTCTGGATAAGGGAATGGATGTAGTTTCTCAACTGGTCTTCTGGAGATGTATGTTCCGGCACGAGTGATTCGGGCATGGCATATTCATTAAAGGCATACTGCCAAGCTTCGGCGTACAGGGTGTCCTTGTCGCCGAAATAATAGTTGACAGCGGCTACATTGGCACCCGCTCGACGACAGATCTCCGCCACCTTCGCGTTGAGATACCCTCTTTCAGCGAACACTTCACAGGCGGCTTTCAACAGTCGATTTCGGGTTACCTTACCGTCTTCTCTTTTGGCCATGGAATCTTCCTTAAGCTTTTTTGCTAGCGCTAAGGCCGATTAAAGTTTTTTCTTGAATTGGTAAATGGATTATATTAAATAAATATTTAAATTAATCATTTAAAATTGTCAAATGGTTTTATTGCCAACGCCGGTTTAATCTAATTTACAGCTTGGTTGGTTTGGAGGACCTTAAAAATGAGAACGAAATTCAACGTCAATTGTCCTCGAGGGATAACCGATGAGATATTTAGCGACAACAAATATTCTGAAAGAGGGTTTTTTAAGATAGACACCTCGAGCTGTTTTAACGGATCTGTTGTTTTGCTGTTGAGTATGTTCTTGGTATTGGCGCTGTCCGTTGGTGTGAACGCCGAACCCGCCGGACAGGGAGCCGGCCCGCCACCGCTGGTAACGGTAGCCACGGTTGTCGAGCAGGATGTCAATCCGCCGTTGGAATATGTGGGCCACGTGGAGGCCATCCAAAGTGTTGAGCTGAGGGCCCGGGTGGAAGGTTTCCTGGAACGGGTTGACTTCAAGGAAGGCAGCGATGTCCAAGCCGGTAATCCTCTCTATATTATTGAACAGGCGCCCTACCAGGCTAAGGTTGATGCAGACAAAGCCTCGCTGGCCCAGGCTGAAGCAATACTCACCAAGGCCCGCCAGTACCTCCATCGAGCGCAAACAGTCCGTTCCGGAGGAATATCCGCCACGGATCTGGACAATGCCGTAGCCGAAGAACTCCGTGCAAAAGCCCTGCTTGAGCAGGTTAAGGCCAATCTTCAAATCGCCCAGATCAATCTGGGATACACCACTATTAGGGCACCCATCAGCGGTCGCATCGGGAGAACCGCTTTTACCAAAGGGAATTTGGTTGGGCCGGATTCATCGGCTCTGGCCAGAATTGTTCAGTTAGATCCGATTCGGGTGGTTTATTCCATTAGCGAAAACGACCTCGATGCCATTAATATGGCCCTTAAGGATGCCGATAGGGGAAAAAATCATCCCATGCTGATGCCGCGAATCAAGCTGGCTGGCGGTCAAATTCTCGAAACAAAGGGGCATGTGGATTTTGTGGACAATGTCGTGGATGTTTCCACAGGCACCATCGCCGTCCGGGCCTTGTTTAAAAACCCAAAAGGCACATTGATTCCGGGACAGTACGTTACCGTTCTTGTGGCACGAAGTGAGTCAAAACCCATGCCGGTGGTGCCCCAGACAGCGGTTCTGGAAGACCATGACGGACGCTATGTCCTGTTGGTGGATGACCAAAACCGAGTTGCCGTACGACGGGTTAAAACCGGGCCTGTGGTCGGTGCCAACTGGGCCGTCGAGTCGGGGCTGGCTGTAAATGAAAGGGTCATCGTCGAGGGAGTACAGAAAGTCAGGCCCGGTCAAATCGTGAAAACCACTATTGCCGATGAACAGCAAGGGAGGTGATGCATGTTTTCACAAATTTTCATCGAACGCCCGCGTCTGGCCATGGTGGTATCCATCGTACTCACCCTGGCCGGACTCATTGCACTGTTCAACATTCCCGTGGCTCAGTATCCCCAGATCACGCCCCCGGAGATCCGGGTCACCGCCACCTACCCCGGCGCCAATGCCCAGGTTGTTGCCGACAATGTGGCCGCACCCATAGAAAAAGAGGTCAACGGTGTTGAAAATATGCTTTACATGGCCTCCTCCTGCTCCAACGACGGGAGATACACACTGGCCGTCACCTTTGAGGTGGGCACTGATCCGGACATCGACCAGGTCAACCTGCAGAACCGGGTGCAGCTGGCCGCTTCCAAACTGCCCCAGGCGGTGGTCGATCAGGGCCTTGATGTGCGCAGACGATCCAGCGACATATTGGGTGCTGTAGAATTTTTTTCCCCAAAAGGCACCCGGGACAAGCTTTTTTTGAGCAACTACGTCAGTCGCAATATAAAAGATGCCCTGGTGCGTATCAACGGTGTCAGTGATGTATTTATTTTTGGTGAGTTTGAATACAGCATGCGCATCTGGATGGATCCTGAGAGGCTCACTGCCAGGGGGCTGACTGCCGATGATGTGATCGCGGCCATACGACAGCAAAACATCCAGGCCGCTGTGGGATCTATCGGAACATCGCCCGCCGACAGGGGCCAACAGCTCCAATACACCCTTCGAGCCAAGGGGCGGCTTGATAATCCTGGAGATTTTGAAAACATCATCGTTCGAAGTAATGATCAAGGCGGTCTGGTGCAGGTTCGCGACGTGGCCCAAGTGGAACTTGGCGCCAGATCTTACGTCACCCGATCGATTTTCAACGGTCAGCCGTCCTTGGCCATCGGTATTTACCGGTCCTCAAACGCCAACGCCCTGGATACCATGAAAGCCGTGCGGGC
>DNGT01000144.1 GCA_003486165.1 Desulfobacteraceae bacterium | reverse complement strand
GGCGTCCTGTCCTCCGATTTCAAATATGGTGTCCACCCGGTGATCAAAATAAACGGCGGCAGCTGCGTGGGCGATAATTTCGTTGATTACACTGTCCGTGAGTGCGTGAAGACCTGCAATCTGTCTGCCGGAACCGCAGACGCCTAAACCTTCTATGGATATTTCAGAAGGTTTAACCTTTTGCTTAACCTGGTCAAGAATGATACGGTAACACTGCCTGGAAGCACCAACCGGATCTCCGCTGGTGCGTAGATAAACAGAGGCAAGCAATGCATCATCCGATTTTCGCAAAAGAATGGCCTTGGTAGTGGTCGAGCCGACGTCAAGACCCAGAATGCAAGTGTCACCGGGATGGATTTCTCCCTTTTCAATGGTTTTAAATTCCACCATGTGGTCGAAATCCTTCAAGGACGGCAATGTGTCAAATGATGAAACTTCGGTGCTTAATAACTCAGAGATACCGGTTAAGGTGTTTGTTTCGTTTTCCAGTCCCCATAGAGCAGCTCCCAGTGCTTCAAAATAGGGGGCTTCGTCCGGAACAATCAACCCTGGAATTTCCTCGCGCAGTCGCTCAATCATCATATGATTTCGTGCTGCTCCTCCTGTGATTATAATATTTTTTCTTTCTACCTTTTTTAAAAGCTCCAAGATTTTATTGGCCATCATTCGGCAGAGGCCGGCGGTGACTTTTGATTTAGGAACACCTTTATTGGTGGCATGGGTACAATCGGACTTGCAAAAAACCGAACAACGTCCGGAGACGGCATACGGTTCGGTTGTAGAAGCCCACTGGGCAGCTTCTTCTAAAGTCACATCCATTCTGCGCAGTTGCTGGAGAAAAAATTCACCGGTTCCGGATGCACATTTATTGCCTGTAAAAACATTGGAAATCTGACCGAACCGGTTGAGAACATAAACCATAAACGTCTCTCCCCCGGCAGAGACAATCGCCGGACAGAGAATATCCTCTGGCTTGATATAGCGGTAGGCATATTCCACCGCTTCAGGTTCGGGTATTGAAGTAAGGTTGACAAACGAGCGGAATCTCCTGCCTGTGGCGACAATTCTATCGAATTCATTTAGATCAAGACCGTTGATAAGGCGAAGAAGGGTCCTTTTGGGGTCTCCTTCATGAGGATAAAGTGAGCTTTTTATAATTCGGAGATTGTTATTATGCTTTGTCGGATTGGATGTCTTTGGATTCCGGTTTTGTTCAAGCTGAACGATGGACACCGTAGAAGCTCCGAGACACAGTCCTAACGACGTGAGTTTTCCGTTGGAAGACTTTCTCTGATGCGACTGCCCCTTTGAACATTCATAATCCATGGAAATCCAAAAACCCATGACGGAAAATAGATTTGCTAGGAAACGACCAAAGTAGCTTTAAAATAATACCCAGATCAAACTTGGACTATAAAAAAAACTAACTCATGTGTCAAAGAAAAAGTCTTCTTTTACCATCCAAAATGAATCAGCCAATTTATCCTTGTTTCCAGATATATTCCATGGTATCAGACATTTTTTAACCTAAATTGAGTGTTTCAGATTGTGCAATTGTACTTAAAATATAATATCCTTAGGAGCTTATATTGTTATCGTAAAAATACTTGAGTCTCTAATAAAAGAATAAAAGGAGGTAAATTAGATGGTCCAGTTAAACAGAAGCGTAGGTATTATACTGGTTCTAATCATCGGGTTTGTGGTACAGATAATTTTTTCTATGGCAGATGCTGTAGATTCGCCGAACAAAGCTGTTGTAGAATTTAGCAAATCATATTTTTTGCTTGACAAATCAATGACAAAAAGAATCTGTAAAAAACAGCTTGCTTCTGAAGATGTCGATGTGGTCGATGAATATCTGTATTCTGCTGCCAAAACAGCCGGAGAGCGCGGTTTTGATATTAATTTTTTAAAAAATAAACTTTATCACATTAAAACCGAAACCATTTCAAAAAATGATACCGAAGCTCAAATCCGGATAACCGGTAAAATAAGAGTTGCGATAAATTCTGTTTACCCGGTTGTTGCCAGATTTTTTGGCATCGGTTCAACTCATGAGGTTGATGAGATCATTCATGTGATTAAAGAAGACGGTAAATGGAAGGTTTGCGGTAAACTTTTTTCTTTGACTTCAATATAATTTGAACAATTTTTAAACAAAACCATCTGAATCTAAATGAGGTTTTACCTAAAAAAAATCCCGGCCGGCTGCACTGTATTGGCGTTGCTGAAAATTAAGGGTGTGAAACTTGAGGTCGAATAAAAAATAATTTTTCAACAAATGGGACCATATGGAAATTAGTTATGCTCGTATTCGTCAACGAGCTCGACAAATTGTTTCTCAGTATCCATCCCCTGATTTTTATCAAGACCATTCTCTTGCAAATGAATTGTCCCTAAAATATCTTGAAACAAACGCGTTCACCGAAAAATTGCGATCATTTGTTGCCGAGCACTTAGAAGATGATTTTGGACACGGCATTGAACACTCATTAAAAGTAGCGATTGATGCCGGTGCTTTAATGATTATTGAAAATAAGCTTGCCGGACGCTCCGACAATTATATCAACCAGAGAGCCATCATCGCCCAATGTGCCGGTCTTCTCCATGATATTCAGCGAAGACATGAAAATCATGCAGTTAAGGGGGCTGTCTATGCAAGGCAAGTTCTTCAAGTTTTTCCTTTTAAATCCCATGAAGTCGATGATATTTGCCGGGCGATTCGCAACCATGAAGCATTTAAAAAAACCGTAAAAGCAAGCACTTCTGAGGGTGCGCTTGTATCCGACTGCCTTTATGATGCCGATAAATTTCGGTGGGGGCCTGATAACTTTACAGATACGGTTTGGGCCATGGTGTCCTTTTTTAACATTCCTGTTGCCAAATTTATGGATCTTTATCCGGAAGGAATGGAAAAGCTTGCCAAAATAAAGCACACATTCCGGACAAATACCGGGAAAAAATACGGTCCCCAGTTTATCGATCTCGGGCTTGCCATCGGCGAGGAACTGTTTGATGTTATTCAGACAGAGTTTGCGCATTTGTTATAACCGCTTATTTTTTTATTTCTCATGTTTCGTACCGGAATATTGCTAAAAAGCCTTTATTACGCTTTATTGGTATTCTGAAAATTAAGGGTGTGAAACTTGAGCGAGGTCCACTTAAAAAAACGGTGTATTTATCTATTCTAAATATTAGAGTGAAACTCCGGCTGCCGATCACATTCATCGTCATTTTAGCCCTTGCGATTTTGGGTTCAAGTCCTTGTGTCAAAGCCGGCGAGAAAGATCTTCCTTTTTATCCGGGTGAAAAACTGACGTTTCTCCTTAAATGGACGATTATACCGGCTGGTGAGAGCGTTCTTGAAGTGCTTCCCATGGAAACTATTGATGGTGTTAAAGTACACCATTTTTTACTGACGGCAAAATCAAATGCCTTTATCGACACCCTCTATAAGGTGCGGGACAGAATAGATGCCTATGCAAACACTGAAATGACCCATTCAATGCTGTATAAAAAAAAGCAGAACGAAGGAAGTACACACAGGGATATTGTTGTGAATTTCGATTGGCAGAATAACAAGGCCCAATATACCAACTTTAAAGATAAACAGCCACCCATTGACATACAATCCGGATCATTTGATCCATTGTCCGCTTTTTATTTTGTTCGACTGTTTGATTTTCAAGAAAAATCAANNGCTAAAATTCAGTTGTGGGTTACTGCGGATAAACGAAGAATGCCAGTAAAAATAAAGAGTAAGGTTGTTGTCGGAAGCTTTGTGGGGGAGCTGGTATCAGCTTCAGGCTTAAAATGAGACCGTTGAAAAAGGCCCCCTTTTGCCCAATTCCGGCGTTAGGCTCAAATTTTAATCCTCGAAATACTTAATGTATATCTGTGGTTAAAATTTTCGCCTGCCTTGGCCTTGGACAAAATTGAACATTTTTTAAAGGTCTCAAAAATGATCCCAAATGAAATTTATGGAAAATATAAACATAGTAAATAACGGCGCTTTGTCCGGAATATTGGTTCTGGATCTGTCCCGTTTGCTGCCCGGACCGTTTTGTTCCATGATTCTGGCAGACCATGGTGCACGTGTGATTTCGGTGGAAGACAAACGTTTTTTATCTGACGATCTTTTCATTTCCGAGGTCAATCGAAACAAAGAGCACATGTCCTTAAACTTGAAGACACAGGAAGGCAAAGAGATTTTTTTCCGTCTGGTCAATAAAGCGGATGTCTTGCTGGAGGGGTTTCGACCAGGGGTTGTCCACAGACTCGGAATTGACTATGATACGGTTCGTAACATCAATCCAAAAATTATTTATTGTTCCATTACAGGATACGGTCAAAGCGGATCCTACCGGAATCGAGCCGGGCACGATGTGAATTTTCTGGGCTGTTCGGGTGTTCTTGATCTTATGGGCGAACCGGATCGGCCGCCATCCATTCCGGGTGTCCAAATTGGGGACATTGCAGGGGGAGGAATGAACGCTGCCATTGGAATCCTTCTGGCGCTGTGGGCCAGAGAAAGGACCGGTAAAGGTCAACATATCGATATTTCCATGACAGACACAATGGTGAGCTTTTTATCACTGGCTCTTTTTTTGCATCAACGCACAGGAGAATTTCCTAAACGCGGAGAATCCATGCTGTCTCACAGGTACGCTTTCTATAACACCTATGAAACAGCCGATGGACAATACATTTCCATAGGTGCTGTGGAAAATCGTTTCTGGAGAAATCTTTGTGATCACCTGGGAGTTTCGGAATATGGGGCACTCCAGTATGACGAAAAACGCCGGGAAGAGATCATCGGTTTTATGCGCAGAACGTTTAAGAAAAAAACGCTTGACCAGTGGGAAATCGAACTTGCAGATCTTGATGTGTGCTGGGGACGAATTCAAACGCTTAAAGAAGTGCTGGAGGACCCTTTTTTTCGGGAAAGAGAAATGGTTATGGTTATGAGTCAAAAAAACGGAAAGGAAACCGCAACTCTTGGGACGCCGATTAAGCTGAGTGAAACACCGGGTTCGATTCGAACGCTTCCGGTGGGCTTTGGAGAAAGCACCGTTTCAATTCTCCTGGAGCTCGGTTATACAAAAAACCAGATAAAATCGTTTGCCAAAAAGGATGTTTTTTAACACGATGGTGACCTATGAAAAAGATATTGGTGATTAGCAATAATAATGACGATCTGAATACCATTTCTACCTTTTTGGAGGATTTAATTCCTGATTGTCTTGTCATTCCTGCCCAATCAGGAATTGTAGGGATAGAAAACACAAAGGCCGAGTCTCCGGAAATGGTTTTTCTGGATATTGAAATAGGCGGTATAGACCGGTACGAGGTGTGCCGGACACTGAAATCTAACGAAAACACAAAACACATCCCGATTCTTTTGATGACCGATATTCAATCCGATCCCAAAAGCTATGTTAAGGGATTGGAGACCGGGGCGACGGGTTTCCTGGGAAAGCCCATAGACAAAGCAGAGTTGGCGGTTCAGGTCGATACGATATTGCGAATCAGGGCGCTGGAGAAAGAAAAAGCCTACCTTAAAAAGCAACTTCAACAGGCCCAAAAGATGGAATCCATTGGGACCCTGGCGGGAGGGATCGCACACGAATTTAACAATATTCTCTTTCCTATTATCGGATACACCGAGATGTCCATGTATGATGTTTCTGAAAACAGCAAGACTAGAAAGAATCTGGTATCTGTCCTTAAAGCTGCGGATCGGGCTAAAGACCTGATTCAGCAGATTCAGAATTTCAGTACGAAAGGGGAGCAGGAGAGAAAGCCCTTAAAGATTCAATATATTATAAAAGAAACACTGAAGTTGTTAAGGGCGTCCCTGCCGGCGACCATTGCAGTGCGCTTTGAAATAGACAATACCTGCGGCCCTGTGGTGGGCGATCCATCTGAGATTCAGCAGATGCTGATGAACCTTTGTAGCAACGCATATCAGGTTATGGAAGAAAAAGGTGGTGAATTGGAGGTCACCCTCCAAGAAGTGGATTTGGCTCCCAGCGATCTATCTTTTGAAATAGATTTAAACCCTGGGCGTTACCTGAAGCTGACAGTTAAAGATACAGGCCCCGGCTTCGAGCAAACTGAAGTCAAGAACATTTTCGATCCACAATATCGCACCAATGACTGGAATGAAAGTGCCGGAATGGGGCTGAATATTGTTCATGATATTGTTCGAAGCTATAAAGGGATGATTTGCATTTCCTCTGACCCGGATCAGGGGACAACAATAGATGTTTATCTGCCCCTGATGGATACCCAAACCAACAACATTTCTGAAATATCCACTGAAACACATATGCCACATGGTACTGAAACGATTTTGCTGGTCGATGATGAAGAAGATGTGCTTGAAATGATGCATTCAATGCTGGAAAGACTCGGCTATCAAGTCATTTCAAGGTTAAACGGCGTTAAGGCTCTCGAGATATTCCAAAAAGCGTCTGAAACGTTTGACTTGGTTATCACCGACCAAACCATGCCCAAAATGACAGGGATGGAGTTGATCGGGGAGCTACGTCTTATCCGGCCCGATATTCCGATTATTTTATGTACCGGATTCAATGAAAAAATAACGGAAGATAATACCAGGCATCTGGAGATTGGTGCCTTAATTGGCAAGCCGGTCCGTATAGCAGAAATTGCAGAAATAATCCGGGAAGTTCTGGACCGAAAATTGTAGATGTTGACTAAGCATATCGCCTTTTATGAAAACACATGGCGATAATCCTTTACTATTAACATCAGATGAAAACACGATTATGCTGTGAGTTTAAATAAAGGTCAGGATTCGAAGCTTGAGTCAAAAAGATTTATCCCGGCTTGGAAATTTTATCAGGAAAATCGCAAAGATCATAAAGCGGACAGGTGGGACATAGCGGCTTTCTCGCTTTGCATATAGCCCTTCCGAAATAGATCAATTGCAAAGAAAATAGATTCCAATTTTCTCTGGGGATTATTTCCATCAGGTCATATTCAATTTTAACCGGGTTGTCACTCTTCGTAAGTCCGAGCCTTTTAGATATTCTTGCCACATGGGTGTCTACAACAATACCCGGGATTTTAAACACACTGCCAAGGACCACATTGGCGGTTTTACGTCCCACACCGGGAAGTTTTACCAGCTCGTTCAAAGTTCGAGGTACCTGTCCGTCATATTTTTCCAGAAGACTTTTTGAGCAGTTTTTGATATTCTTCGCCTTGTTGCGGAAGTAACCGGTGGGTCGAATCAGCTCTTCAATGGTTTCGTTGGAGGCGCCTGCAAAATCCTGAGGCGTTTTTAATCTTTTAAAAAGTTCAGTTGTTACGCTATTAACCTGTTTATCCGTACATTGAGCAGATAGTATGGTGGCCACAAGGAGTTGGAAAGGATTGGCGTGACGAAGTTGGGTTTTAACTTCAGGATAAGTTTTTTTCAGTATACGTTGAATTTTTAAAGCTTGGGCCTTATTTTCAATTAGCACCTTTTTTTTTGCCATTGTAGTTCCTTTTCAGATTTATTGAGACTTTTGAAAATAGATATTTTTGTTCGGGTTTAAGTCGAAGATCCTGAACTTTGGGCTCTGTCCCTGGCAGGATATACCACCTTACAAAGAACTCGGGCATAAGGTGTGGCTTTCCAAAGGTTTCTCATTGGTAATATTTTGGTTCTTTGAAAATATTACCGCATCAGGTATAATTAAATTTTTTCTG
>DNGT01000209.1 GCA_003486165.1 Desulfobacteraceae bacterium | reverse complement strand
GAAAAAGGAACAATTAAAGGATACGGTGAAGGCGCCCCCAGATCTTTTGTCACCGGGGAATCACAACAAAGCTCAACACAAAGTATACGCCGCTTTGTTAAACTGAATCATTTTCCATGGGATCTGGATGATGTTTCTCAGATCTGGAATTTTATCGACAGCCTAAAAAATGGAAAATCACGAAATGCTGCCACCTGCGCCCTGGAAACAGCCCTGCTCGATGCCTTGGGGAAAAATCACAAAAAGAACATCATAGACTATTTTTCAAAAGATTTCATAACAGACAAAATTCATTATGGAGCTCCGCTACCGATTGCAGATAAACAAAAAATTATTGAAACATGTCAGCTTATAAAGAAAATGAAAATTAGACGGCTGAAGTTAAAAATGGGAAAGGATTTATTCAAAAACAAAAAAATCCTCGAGGCTGTTCACTTTGTTTTTGGAGAAGATTATGATCTGAAGATCGATATAAATGGTGTGTGGAATCACTCCCTGGCTTTAAAACACGAATATTTGATAAAAAAATATCGGGTAAAAGTTGTTGAACAACCCATGGCTCCGGACTCTTCGGAACTTACCGATTTTGCAAAGCTTATGCAAAAAGCCGGCGCAATCCTGATGGCCGATGAGTCTGCATGCTCTCTTAGTGATGTGGAAAAGATTTTAAGAAATGACCATTATCAGATGATTAACGTTCGTCTATCCAAAAATGGAGGATTTAGAAATTCCTTGAAGATTATTGACCACTTAAGGCGCAATGAAACTTCTTTCCAGATCGGATGCCATCTTGGCGAGTCTGGGATTCTTTCTGCAGCTGGTAGAATTTTATGCCTTCTCTGTAATGATGCCGTGTATTATGACGGTTCTTATGATGAGTTCCTGCTCGAGGAAAATGTTACACTTGAAAATGTATCCTTTGGGTTGGGTGGTGAAGCCGACCCCTTGAATGGCCCTGGCCTGGGAATTGAGGTGAACAGTCAAAATCTGGCGCGTTTATCTGAAGGTTCTCCCACCGTTATAGAAAGACAGAGATAATGACCCGGCTCCATCGGACAAAAAAATATGAATCTCAATAACAGTTTAGTTCTTTGAGGGGTCGGGGTGTTTTTATTGTAAGCCGTTATATATCAGCGGAATGGAGCGATTTAACAAATAAAAACACCCAGACCCCTGAGTTATTTGAAACAAGCCCGTTTCAAACGAACTGCAAATTTCATTGTTAATCGATAAATCGACACGATTTTTTCAGATATTGTGTCAGAACGTACCCAAAAAGCCGGGTACCCACATCCAGAACCCTTTCATCAAGATCGAAATAAGGAGAATGGAGACCATGTTGAAAGCCCTTGCTTGAATCGTGACAACCGATGCCCACCATCACCCCACCCCATTCCCGGCAAAAGTAAGCAAAATCTTCGGCACCCATTCTTGGGAGTCCGCTATGGACATTGTCGGCACCCAAGATGTCGCTGGCGCAGGTCACAATGTGTTCCACCAGTAGGGGATTATTAACCAGAACAGGATATCCCTCTGTAATGTTCAGTGTTGCTGAGATGTCGAATGACCTGGCCACGCCTTCCACCATATCTTCAAGGCGCTTTATTATCTCTATACGAATATCCGGTTTCAGGGTTCGCAGGGTACCCTCCAAAACCGCTTCCTCAGGTATGATATTTGACGCTGTCCCCGCCTGAAAACGTCCAATGCTAATCACTGCGTTTTCAAGGGGTGGAAGTGCGCGGCTGATAATCGACTGAAGTTGTGTAATAAGATACGCTCCTGCAACAATAGGGTCTTTACAGTGGTGCGGATGGGCACCATGCCCGCCCTTGCCTTTTAAACGGATGAAAAGACTGTCTGCTGCAGCATTACTGATCTCAGGTGCAAGTCTAATATGCCCCATCGGCAGTTCAGGATACATATGCCCGGCAAAAACAGCTTTTATAGGCTCGGCATCAAAAACACCGGATTGAAGCATAGCTTTGGCGCCGGCGCCCCCTTCTTCAGCAGGCTGAAATATAAATACAATTTCACCGCAACCGTTCTGAGACCATCGGTTTTCAATCAACCATCGAATGACACCCAAGGCAATGGTCATATGCCCGTCATGTCCACAAGCATGCATAAATCCCTGATTCCGGGATTTGTAGGGAACGTCATTTTTTTCTTCCAGTGTCAGGGCATCCATATCCGCCCGAAATGCAACCACAGGTCCGGACCGTTTTGCACGCAGCTTCGCCACCACACCGGTTCCCCCCACACCCGTCTGAAAGGGGACCTTGAGGGTATCTAAAGTCTCACAAATTTTAGCTGCAGTTTTTACTTCCTTGTAAGCCGGTTCCGGGAACTGGTGAAACCAGCGACGCAACTCCACAAGCCATTTAAAAAAATCATCCGGTAATGTTCTATACATGGTATACCTCTATGCACCAAATTTTAATCATTTTCATAACGTCTCTCCTAAAGGATATTGGGCATGCGACATAACGCAAACTTGCAAAAAGTGCAAGAATGAATAAGATTAGTAAGTTGCATTAGAATGATCTTACCTAAAAAAATTTTTGCAGCCTGCTGCGCCGTATTGCGTTCCTCAAAATTAGGGCGTGAAACTTGAGTAATAAAGTTGTACGTGTTCACGCAGCCTGCTTTCCCTTGAAACGAGATTGTGGGTGTGGCTTCGTCATCTCAATGAGTTAGCAGACACGCAGACACCGGGGTGAAGAGAAGGGGCACACTTTCCTACTAAATGTTTATTGTTTGTATACTTTCATGATATAGGTTTGAAGGCAATTTTATTGGACAGTATCAGGAACTAAATGAAATTATGAAATCTTTCGGAAAAACGCCGGATTTTATTGATCGGGTAATACATAGACTCTATGAAAAAAATCGTCATGATCGTATTTTTTCAAAAGACGTCACGAATTCTTCCACAACATCGGCCGTGCTCTTTTTGCTCGGCATGCATTGTAAAGAAAAAAACGTTTCCAATGGGCCATGTTTGATTTTGAACAAACGCTCTTTAAAGGTTAAACAACCTGGAGACTTATGCTGTCCGGGAGGAAGCATATCATCCCGCATTGATGCCTTTTTATCAAAAATTTTATTTTTGCCGGGTTCTCCTCTCACTCGTTGGCCGTATTGGCAGCTCTGGCACAAACAACAGCGTCACGAAGCCCAAAATATGGCCCTTTTGTTTGCCACGTGTTTGCGAGAAGGCTTAGAAGAAATGCGTTTGAACCCACTGGGGGTTAAATTTCTCGGACCGCTTCCGCCTCAGCAGCTCATCATGTTTCACAGGATTATTTATCCAATGGTTTGCTGGATCAACCATCAACAGCAGTTTATCCCAAACTGGGAAGTAGAAAAGGTTGTTTACATACCAATCCAAAATTTATTGAACCCCTCTCATTATGCTCGGTATAGGCTGCGTATTGCAACATCCCGTGGGGATGGAAAAAATCCAGATGTGAGAGACTATCCCTGTTTCATCCAAAAAAACAAAGATAACGATGAGATACTATGGGGTGCCACATTTCGTATCACCATGGTTTTTCTTGAAATTGTCTTTGGATATAAGCCACCGGACATGAAATCGCTTCCGGTTGTTTTTGGGTCTTTGGATAAAAACTATCTCACCGGAAATGGGTAACTAGAAATACCCATCCGTATGGAAATTGATATTTTAAAACGTCTTTTATTGACAAATTCCATTGTCGGCACTATTTTTGAGGAAATTATATTCCAGGTAGGATATATAGATTATTTTGAATAAAGGAGAAAATAATGGTTCAAGTCACAGAGGCAGCTACAAAACAAATTGCTGAATATTTCAAAGGTAAAGAAGTTTCACCCATTCGAATTTTTTTAAATTCAGGGGGATGAGGCGGTCCATCACTTGCCATGGCTCTGGATGAGCCAAAAGCCACAGACGATGTTTTCAATATAGACGGTTTTGAATATGTTGTTGATAAGGATTTCATGGAAAAGGCAAAACCTATAAAGGTGGATTTTTCTGAAATGGGTTTTAAACTCGATTGCGCCATAGATTTTGGGGCAGGATGTTCAGGCTGCGGAACAACAAGTACCTGCGGTTAAGCATCTAACCAATTCTGTTTCAAGGGCAACACATCATGTGTGTTGCCCTTTTTTATGATTGTTACAATTTTTATGAATTCGCAAATTATCAAAATTCGACGGCAAAGTAAAAAGCTTCAAATNNGCTTCAAATTCAAGGCGCGCAAATGACGAGGAATGCAGCGCAACGCAGAAGTTGGACTTTTTACGAAGCCGTCTATTTTAGGAAGCACAGGGGATACACAAGTGCTTTCCGTCTTCTGTTTCAACCATTTTGGTCGACATGGTCATTTCACCGCACGTTGCACAGGCTTCCGAGCGTGCCAGCGGTGCATAAGGCGGCATAACACAGTCAACTTTTTCTGTGGAGAAGATATCGTCAAATGGTCTTTGGAGAAGATCATCTGATTTCAGAATCTTATGACGCCGTTTATCTTTTTCCGTTGCAGTGCCTGAAGAAATAGCTGCATCAAGTTGGAAAAATTCGTCTTTGGGTTCTCCCTGATATTGATAATGTTTTTTACGTGAAAAGCGGTAAGCCTTCTTGTTTTGGCGGTTCAATATGGTATATACATTTTTTCCGTAGTCTTTTAAGATGAGGTTGCCCTTGCCGATTGAAGTCCCCAGAAGGATTTGTAATGCGTCAACCGCGCATGAATCATTTTCACTGATGGCNNCCGTGAAATTCAACGCATTTTTTTAGATCTTCCGGCAGTTGGAATTCAATATTTTTGCTCTCTTTCATGGAAAAACTCCTTTTATTAACGTAAAAATGGGACTGGTTAGAATATGTTCAACGGATTTTTTAACGTTCTCTCTGAATTCTGGCTGATTTTTTCTTTTTCATTTCTTGTAGCATTAACCGGAGCCATGTCGCCAGGCCCCCTGCTAACCTATACCATTATTAAATCGGCCAAAACAAACAGGCGAGGTTACCTGATGGGGCTTTGGATCATAACAGGACATGCTATCCTCGAAATGGGTATTATCATTCTTTTGCTTCTCGGTTTTTCTTTTGTTTTGAAAAACATTACTGTTGTCCGCATTATTGGCGTTTCAGGAGGTCTCATACTTATACTTTTTGGAGCATCTATCATAAGGGATATAATTAAGGGAAATATTTCTACCAACTTCTTGAATTCAAAAGACGAACTCAACAAAGATCCCGGGTTGATTGAAAATAAAGGTATCGAAAATCCTATCTTCGGAGGTATTATGGTTTCCATGTCAAACCCTTATTGGTGGATCTGGTGGGCCACAATAGGGTTTGCCTTTATGATACAGTTTAATATATCTTTCAAAAAATGGCCAAAACTTTTAGCATTTTTTTTAGGGCATGAAGCTGGAGATCTGATTTGGTATTTACTTGTTTCAACACTTGCATTCTTTGGTTTGAGGCATATGAACCGAAAAGCATATTACGGAATTCTAATCTGTTGTGCACTCTTCATGGTTCTGTTCGGCATATATCTGGGCATCTCTCCTTTTCTAAAAAACACTATATAACTGGATGATTTATCTATATCCTCTCGACAAATCAATCCATTCAGCCGATTCAATCACCTAAACGAAAATCACAAACTGTCAAACTCCGAGTAAAAAGAATCAATGGAATCCTCCCCGATATCGGATTTTTCCGAGGCATTGGCTTCGGCTTTCTTTTGGCGTTCCTCTTCACGAATACGTAATTTGATGATCTCGATATGCTGTTTCGCCAGCTTCTCACCCCCCATTTTCAAATATAATTGAATGATTTTTTGAGTATGAGGGTCCCTTCTAAGTTTTTCGGGTACCCGATACATCAAACGCTTAAAAGTTCCTTGAAGCTCGTCCGGGATATTCAAGTTCTCTGCCATCGTCTCTCCTGGATACGGTCTAAATAAACACCCAATTAAATGAAATCATTGAAAGCTTCTTAAACACCATGTCATACCGCCTGTGGCAAAAGATAATGTTTATGCAGCAATCACATCGAATTTTTTGATTTCGATAAAAATCTACGTTATAATTTTATTAGACATGACAATAATTCATAGCTGAAAAATGTAAAGCGTTTTTCACATANNCCCTCCATACCGCGGTTAAACTTGACATTTTTACCATCATCGGCGACAGTCGCCTGAAAAGCAAAGAGGTATCGGATATGCTGCATGGTAACCAAAGAAGCGTTGAGATGCTTCTAAATGCCCTCTCAGCCATGAACTTACTGGGAAAAACAGATAACACCTATTCAAACACACCCATAAGCCAGGCGTTTCTTGTCAAAAATTCTTCCCGGTATATCGGTCATATCATCATGCATCATTATCATCTGGTGGATTCCTGGAACAGGCTGGATGTTGCTGTTCGAACAGGCCAACCCGTGAGGAGTAGAGTCTCACATACAGACGAAGAAAGAAGGGAAAGCTTNNCATCATCTGCTCGATTTGGGGGGTGGCCCAGGAACTTATTCCATTCATTTCTGCTTGAACAATCCACAGCTTAAATCCACTGTTTATGATCTTCCAACCACACGACCCTTTGCTGAAAAGACTATTGCCAAATTTAATCTGCAGGATCGAATCGATTTCAAGAATGCAGACTATCTCGAAGAAGATATTGAAGGGGTCTTTGATGTGGCTTGGCTGTCACATATTCTCCATGGAGAAAGTTTCGAAGACGCCCGTAAAATCGTTCGAAAGGCCGTTTCCACCCTTGAACCCGGGGGCTTGATCATCATTCATGAGTTTATTTTAAACAATACCATGGACGGTCCGCTTTTCCCGGCATTGTTTTCTCTAAATATGCTTTTGGGTACACCCGGCGGACAGGCCTATTCAGAAGAACAACTCATAACCATGCTCTCCGATGCCGGTGTCAGGAATTTTCAACGTATTTATTTCGACTCTCCAAATGATTCTGGAATCTTAACAGGTATTGTCGGATAAAATGGCCAATATGGTGAACACGTAAGATTTGATTTCATCAAATATTATGACTAAAGTTTCGCGCCCAACTTTTTATATAACCTCATAACATGGTTGTGTTTTCACCTCATGTTAGCAGCAAAAAATTATCGCCAGGTGGTTCAAAAAAAAGACTGCAATTTATTGATGCGCGGTTTGTTGATGCGAAGTTGTTTGCTCATTATGTGACACCGCCTTTTCCTGTGTCGCATATACATTTTCTTTTTTACTGATCTTCCATTTTTTGCCACTTTTGACCAAAAAGAGCTGGCCGTCAAAATTTATCGTACCTGATACCCTTACAGTTGCCCTGTTGCCTTCTTTTTCAGTGACAGTATACTTTAATTTTGAAGTATCAATTTTAAAATCATTATCAAATGCACACTGTTTTTTTATATAACCCTTGGCCACATCTTCAACAGTGGCTTTTCCGCATGCA
>DNGT01000177.1 GCA_003486165.1 Desulfobacteraceae bacterium | reverse complement strand
AACAGTAGCCAATGGCTGTAAGATAGAGATTGAAAAGTACTGCAGTCAGGTGACGCCGGGGCAAGGTCGGATTTTGGCATGCCTTTATGCTCATGAAGATAAGCTTTCGGCAAAATGCGAGTATGCACTATATGACGCCGCTGTTCAGTTGGAACGGGCGGTTGCAGCGCTCAGCTATGTTGCGAACGAGTGTGACGCGGATTTGGAAAAGTATTGCGGGTCGATTGCACCTGGCGAAGGGCGTCTGCTCGAATGTCTCGACAAGCACGACAAACAAGTGAGCAAGCGTTGTAAGCAAGCGGTAAAGGATGTGGGGTTAAAATAAGCCCATTCGGTCAGTTAAGGCGCTATCATGAATTTTTGCCTTCCGGCAATTATTTCAATTGAAGAATAATATATGAAGAGAGTTGATATCGTTAAGATTTCACGCTTTTCTTATTTTAAGAGTTATACGATACATTGGGGTAAGTTGTCGGTGTGAAACCTGTGATACCATCAGTATTGTTCCCAGGGATTCAGTGGGGATACCCGCGATAACGTCTTACTATCAAGTGTTTGATTTTGTTGTGATAACATATTACCTTATCACCAAACGATAGTTGTCTCGATTCTTCTACGTATATTTAAACCACCAAATTTGTGATATGGTCAAAAAATAGAGAAGAGGTTAGCGGCGATTTTTTAACCAAATATTCGAATATTTTTGAAAGAAGACAAAATGATCGGGGCAATTGCCGGAGATGTTATCGGTTCGGTTTTTGAGCAACTTGCGATAAAGTCAACGCAATTTGAGCTTTTCAGCCGACATTCAAGATTTACCGATGACACTGTCCTGACCGTGGCCATTGCAGATGCCATCATGAGAGATGTCGATTATGCAACATCTCTCAAGACATTTGGTGCGAAATATCCCCACGCCGGATACGGCACTTCCTTTTTCAGGTGGATTTTTTCTTCAGATATGAAACCCTATTATAGTTGGGGCAACGGCTCTGCCATGAGAGTCAGCCCGGTGGGCTTTGCCTTTACATCAATAGAAGATGTTTTAAAAGAAGCCAAAAAAAGCGCCGAAGTCACCCATAATCATCCTGAAGGGATAAAGGGTGCCCAGGCAACGGCGTTGGCGATTTTTCTGGCCCGTTCCGGTAAAAACAAGGCGGCCATCAAAGCTGAGATCAGCCATCGGTTTGGTTATCATCTGGATAGAAGACTTGACGATATCCGGCCGTATTATTCTTTTGATGTATCGTGTCAGGGCTCTGTTCCGGAATCGATTATAGCCTTTTTGGAGGGAGAAAATTTTGAAGACACCATTCGTAAAGGGATATCTCTTGGCGGTGACAGTGACACCATCGCATGTATTGCAGGGGGGATTGCCCAGGCGTTCTATCAGGACATCCCCCAAGAAATCACATCAAATGTCAGAAAAAGATTACCCGAGTCGTTTTTGGATATCATCGATGAATTTTGTGAAAGATATGGATATTAAATCTATTAAAACAATGCCGGGAAATCTAAAAACCTGAGACCGTGTAAATTATTCGCAGGGTTTGTAAAGGTCTCGATCTCTCGGCATTGTTCGATCAACCTATACCCTGTTTAACTTGCTCAGGGCCCCTTTGACGGCATTGGCGGCGTCATCGATACTCAAAATTCCGGTATTAATAATAAGATCGTAATTGAGAGGGTTGGTGATGTCATCATTGAAGTATTTTTTAACAAATGCCTTTCGGTCCGATTCTGTTTTTAAAACCCTGGGTTTGGCGTCTTCCATGGCCACATCATACGCCTGAGATACGTTTTTTAGCCGCGTTTCCAAAGGGGCAATGACGCGGATGCTAAGTCTCTTATCAGGAGGCAAAACAAAATTGGCACCTCTTCCCACGATCACCGCCCGGCCATGTTTCCCAATAGTACCTATGATTTTCATAAGATGCTGGAGATACCGGTCCGGCCATAGGTGGCGCTTATCCACTATAGATGATATCCACTCTTCGAGTACTGAAACGCCTTTTTCGTCCAGCGTTTCAAGGAGGCGAACACTGACCCGGGCACTTTCAGCCATACTGTGGATGAATTCCTGGTAAAACAGATCGAATTCAAGCTGCTCGGAGAGTCGTTTGGCCAATATGTTCCCTCCGCTTCCAGGTTCTCTGGAAATGGTGATGACAGAAATACGTTCTTTTTCTTTTTTGTCTTCTTTTTGGATAATCTGCCATCGTCTTACTTGTTCTTCTACGATTTGCTCTGTAGAACGTGTTTTTGTTTTCATGATCCCTCCTTTCTTGCCGCCTGTTTACCATGATAATTTTGTAATATAGGGGTGTCAATAAAAGAAAAAAGGTTGTAAAGAGAAACGAGTTCCTTTTGACATGAACGCAATTTTATCATATGTTATTTTCATATCATTTCTCAACATGCGGTATACTGTTCTAAAACGATTCCAGCTTTAGATTCTCTATGTCTGTGTGGTTCTGACTTATCTTTTGAATTCGTCCGGATACTGAATAAAAAAATCTTAAATTATACAAAGATTTGTCTGCCTTTGGCATGAGTCGTCGGCCATAGGCGTATTTAACCGGATTGAAAAAAGGAAGGAGAAGGTTATGAGAGTGGAAATAAAAACGATTTTTTGTGCCACTGACATTTCAGACTTTTCCAACCATGCGGTGTCCTGGGGAATTGCCTTGGCCCAGGAGTTTGGCGCCAAGCTTTATGTGTGCCATGTGGTTGATTTTCCAACCAGTATCACATATGGAGATGGGCCCATATTTTTTGTGGATCAGCAGAGCCAGGCCATCGGTAATGCCAACCATCAACTTAAACAGTTGGTGGGTGATAAAGAGGTTCAATGGGAGCCCTTGGTCAGCATCGGTCATGCCGGTGATGAAATTTCCCGTCTGGCCAAAGAAAAGGGTGCTGACCTGGCTATTTCTGCCACCCACGGGCGCTCCGGGCTCAAGCGACTGATTCTCGGTTCTGTCACCGAACGCCTTATGCGCACGCTTCATTGCCCGTTGCTGATCGTTCGTGGCCCGGAAAATGATCTAAATATTCTGTCGGAACAGGGATTAAGATTTAAAAAAATTCTGGTGGGTTGCGATTTTTCAAAAGATTCCGCCCTGGCACTTCAACACGGGCTCAGTCTTGCCCAGGAGTTTCAATCAGAACTGCATCTGGTTCATGTTATGGAGCCGCCCGTATATATGGACATGTTTAAAATATCTGCTGGGTACGGGGAAGAGCTTCAACTGGATATACAGCCCCAGATAAAAGACAAACTTAAAAATATGGTCCCCACAGAAGCCTTTCACTGGTGTAAACCACAAACCGTTCTTTTGAACGGTCCGTCTCATGAAGAACTGATCCGATATGCCAAGACAAATGAAATGGATTTGATTGTTCTGGGTGTTCGAGGGCAAGGGCTCGTGGAGAGATTATTTATTGGATCGACGACAGATCGCGTCGTTCGACAAACCCCCTGCCCGGTACTTTCGGTATGCCTGCCCGAATAAATTCGTCTAACCTGAATCTTGGTACCCATCTCACTATGGAGGAATCATGAAAAAATGGCCCCTGATTCACACCCCACTGCCAGGTCCAAAAGCCCGCAAACTCATTGATCAAGACCGAACTTACGTTTCTCCTTCATATACGCGCTATTATCCGCTGGTGGTTGAAAAAGCCAAAGGACTTTGGGTACACGATGTGGACGGCAATATATTTCTGGATTTTACAGCAGGCATTGCCGTTTGTGCCACAGGACACTGCCATCCCAGAGTGATTAAGGCCATCAAAAAACAGTCCGATCTTTTGTTGCACATGTCGGGAACGGATTTTTATTACAGGCCCCAGATTGTACTGGCCAAAAAACTTGCCCATATGGCGCCCGGAAAAGGGGCCAAAAAAGTTTATTTTGGCAATTCAGGCGCTGAAGCGGTGGAGGCGGCCTTTAAACTGGCGCGATGGCACACAAAACGTGAATTAAACCTGGCGTTTTACGGGGCGTTTCATGGGCGGACCATGGGGGCGCTTTCACTGACGGCAAGCAAGACCATTCAGAAAAAACATTATAATCCGCTGGTGCCCGGAATTACGCACATCCCATATGCGTATTGCTACCGGTGCCCTTATAATCTCTGTTATCCCGAATGCGAACTGGGATGTGTCCGGTGGGTCGAAGATACCCTTTTTAGAACCACCATCCCTCCGGAAGAGGTGGCGGCCATTTTTGTGGAACCCATACAGGGCGAGGGGGGATATATTGTGCCTCCGCCTGAGTTTCATAAAGAAATGAATAAGATTGCTCAAAAATACGGCATTCTTTATGCGGCCGATGAGGTTCAGTCCGGAATGGGCCGAACCGGAAAAATGTTTGCCATGGAGCATTTCGGCGTGGATCCGGACATCATTGCCCTTGCCAAAGGCATCGCTTCCGGCATGCCTTTGGGGGCCCTCACGGCACGGGCGGAAATCATGGACTGGGAGGCCGGTTCCCATGCCTCAACATTCGGGGGAAATCCCGTTTCATGCATGGCAGCCCTTACCACCATTGAACTCTTAGAAGAAGGTCTCATGGAAAATGCAGCGGTTCAGGGAAAGCGTTTAATGGACGGATTTGTAAAACTTCAACAATCTCATGAATGCATGGGGGATGTCCGCGGCAAAGGTTTGATGGCGGCCGTGGAGTTTGTCAAGGATCGAGAGACCAAAGAACCGGCCAGAACGTGGCGAAACGACATTATCAAGCGTGCGTTTCAGAAAGGATTGCTGCTTTTGGGGTGTGGTGAAAACAGTATTCGCTTTTGCCCTCCTTTGACGGTGAATAGGGAAGAGATAGATAAGTGCCTGTCTATATTCGATGATGTTGTTAGAGAGATAGCGTCATAGAGGGAGTATTTATGCCACGTCCGAATGATTTTTCAACTGCTCGTAGAAGGTCATGTCCCATTCCCATGATTCAGAGCTGTGACGAAGAATATAAATGGCATTGTCGTCTCCGTGAATTTTAAAATATCGGTGGGTCGGCGCCAACCAGCGATCTTGAATTTCTTTGACCTCGATTTTTCGATTGCCTATCCAGATTCTACGGGGGGTTTCTTCTCCCCGGTATCCGGCATAGCACTCCACTTTGATTTCCATAGATTGTCTCCCATGGTTAGCATTGTCTCCAACGGCCAGAAACGATCAAACCCGAAAAAACGTATATAAATATGCCGATCTTTTTAAAAAGTAAAGCTGTTTTTATGGTTGAATTCAAGTCTCTCGTCCTTAATTTTAGCAACGCCAACCCAAAAAAAATCTTTGAACTTGAGACTTCAAAGATTTTTAGGTAGCGTATCAGAAAATTTTGATTGCATTTTAGGGGGATACAAGGTTTACTCATCATTTTTTTAAGTTAAAGAATCTAAATAGTTGAGCCATAAGGGAGTTTTTCTTCTAAATTCTTATTTCCCAGCGGAATGGATGATCTTATTTTAAAGCATGTGCTGATTGAGTGGCTTAGGGATCGTTAGAAAGAACAGACGCATGCCGACATCGCATCTTTAAAGGAAATTAAAGATTGTATGGCAAACCTATTGATTTTTCGAAGATGGATTCCTGTTCTTTCTTTACAAACCCTTGCCACGAATTCACGCGGTTTAAAATAAGATTATCCATGGAGCAACTATTTAGATAAACTCTCCGACCCTTAAAATAGCTTAAAGATACGTCTATGCCTCAAAATACCACCCCAGTGATCCAGGACATGAAAGGCTCGGGATTGGCCTGGAAAGTGTGCATGGCCACGCTATGCCGTCTGGCTCTAAATACGGCACGGCGGTTTGCCTATCCGTTTGCGCCTGCACTGAGTCGTGGAATGGGCGTGCCCTTGACCGCGGTTACGTCTATTATAGCCGTCAACCAGTCCACGGCGATACTGGGCATGTTTTTCGGACCTTTGGCAGATCGATTGGGATACCGTTTGATGATGCTTTCCGGGCTGGGAATGCTGGTTCTGGGTATGTTCGCCGGAGGGTTTCTACCCTTTTACGGCGTTGTTTTGACGGCACTCTTTTTGGCCGGTCTGGGTAAAAGTGTTTTTGACCCGGCCATACAGGCGTATATCAGCCAGCGGGTCCCTTTTCACCGGCGGGGATTGTTTATCGGCCTGATCGAGTTCAGCTGGGCAGGAAGTACGTTGCTGGGTATTCCTCTGGCGGGATTGCTTATCGAATACATGGGGTGGCGGTCGCCCTTTTTTGTCATGGGCGGCGTCGGCCTCATCGGCATGGTGGCGCTGAACATTTTGCTGCCAAAGGATGAAAAAAAGACCATACGGCATCAAAGTGCCTCCGGTCTTTGGAGTGCCTGGACCAGGTTGTGTCAGGAGCGGGCTGCATTAGGGGCCTTGGGATTTGGTTTTTTCGCCAGCGCCGCCAACGATAATCTCTTTGTGGTCTACGGGGCATGGCTGGAAAAATCGTTCAGTTTGAGCATTGTTGCCCTGGGGCTCGGCACCAGTGTCATCGGAATAGCGGAACTTTCCGGGGAAGGCTTGACGGCAGCCATTTCCGACCGCCTGGGATTGAAACGGTCGGTGGCTTCAGGAATGTCTCTGTGTATCTCAAGCTATGTCGCCCTGCCCTTGCTGGAACAAACGTTATCCCTGTCTCTGTGCGGGTTGTTTTTCATTTTCCTGACCTATGAATTTACAATAGTGTCGGCTCTGTCCCTTTGTACAGAGTTGCTCCCGGGGTTACGGGCAACCATGATGTCGGGTTTTCTGGCAGCCGCCGGTGTTGGGAGGGTTATTGGTGCGCTGATGGGAGGCCCGGTCTGGCTGGCCGGCGGAATCCTCATGACCGGGGCTGTTTCAGCCGTTATGAGCGGCCTTGGACTTGCGTGTCTGATATGGGGATTGAGAGGCTGGCAGAGGATGGAAAGAGATGAAGGTGAATAACTCTAGTTTCGAACTCGTATGTTTTACGTGTTCACGAGGTGTACTCTCCGCTTCACGCAGGCATTTACGTAGCTGGTCATTTCAACAACATAGCAGCGGTGGCATTCCTGCCTCCTCCGCGTTCTCCCGTGAGAAGCATGCGGGAGCCACGGTCTCCCCCACTGCTAAGTCATTGAAATGACGAAGCCACTCCAACCGTATCGTTTAGCGGAGAAGCACACCCCGTGAATATGTATCTACCCCTGGGGTAAAATGTTCCTTTGTCTCTAAAAATGTGTTATTCGTATCAATGCCATGATGAAAAACCTGAATGATCAAAACCTGATTGACGCCCTCAAAGAAGTGAGAGCCGACATTCCCCGCGTTATGGACGTGCTGGGACTTTACCGTCACAAAGAGACGGAACCATGGGCCCAGACCATCGACAAAAAATTGCTGACAAAGCTGTCTCCGGATTTCCCGTTAATGGCCACCATCTGCGGCGGCGGGTCATCCGGAAAATCAACGCTGTTTAACTCCATCGTGGGAGAGGAACTCTCACCTGTCGGCGGCAGTGCAGGACTGAACCGCCGTGTGCTCTTCTCGGCTCACGAGGAGCTTTTTAAAAAGCCGGACTTTCTCTTTTCCCTGTTTGAGCCCTTCGGCACCTCGCCCCATCCCCTCAAAAACAAAGATGAGCTGACCACCCCGGGGCATCCGGTGTATGTGTCGAGCAACGCCGTTCCTAAAAATCTGGTTTTAATGGACACACCGGATTTCGACACCGGTGCAAAAGGTGTCTACATCAATCGGGAGGTTTCCCGGCAGGCCCTGGAATCATCCGATATCCTGATCTATATTTTCACCAATTCCAACTATAACAACCGCGAAAATACGGATTTTATCTCAGAAATGCTCACCAGCATCGGCATGCGAAAATGCTTTTTGATCTATCGCGTTTATCCAAGCTTTGAGACACGAGAGGTCCAGGAACACGCCATGACCGTTGCCGGAAATCTTTACGGCAGTGTGGCGGATCAATATGTTCTGGGCGTATACCGTACCGATGAGGACAATGCAGTGGCCTCGGGTGAAAAATTCATGACCTTGCGCCCTGTCAGAAAAGAAGATCCGTCATTTTTGGATGCATTAAAACGTATTGATACCCAAAAGCTCAGACTCGAGCTGCTGTCGTCCATCTTAAACGATGTTTTAACACGGTCCCAAGAATTACTTGGACAGATCAAGATTTCCAACCAGGAGCTTCATCTTTATCTCGATGCCCTTCAAACGGCCCAGAGTCACTGCGTTCATGAATCCCTTCAACACTTTCCCGTGGACCGGGTGATGAAACGTTTTGTCGACATATGGATGTCAACGGATCCTCCTTTTGTCAAGGCCATGCGCAAAACCGGCAATGTTATTGAATTCCCGTTTAAAGTGCTGGTGAGTACGGCAAAAAAGATTAAAGGCACATTTTTAGATAAAGAGAAACAAGTCGACCGGGAAAACTTTAATGATGTCGTCAAAGAGGATTTGCTG
>DNGT01000474.1 GCA_003486165.1 Desulfobacteraceae bacterium | reverse complement strand
ATATCCGGAACCTGTTCCATGGCCTTCTGAATATCGTGTCTCATCTCCATATACACATTTGGCGGTGCCATTTGGCCCATGGCAAAAGGATCTGATGTGGACAGTGCAATTCGAGGTGAGAACAGCGGCAGAAAATGATCCACCAGTTCCTGATCGGGTATATCCACAGGCTCGAAGGTGTGAGAAAGGAAAAAAGCATCCAGAACTACCATAACCGGCAGATTGACGGTTTCAGCCAAACGATATGCCTGAAGTGTGGTGTCAAAAACCTCCTGGCCGTCCTCACAGTAAAGCTGAATCCAGCCGGTATCCCGTTGGGCCAGGCTGTCTGTCTGGTCCATCCATATATTCCATCCAGGCGCCAGGGCACGGTTGACTTCAGCCATGACAATGGGTAGGCGGGCCGCTGACGTCCAGTGCAAGAGTTCGTGCATCAATGCCAGACCCTGGGAAGAGGTGGCTGTAAAGGTTCTAACGCCTGCACTCGAAGCTCCGATAACGGCAGCCATTGCCGAATGTTCGCTTTCTACACATAAAAACCGGGCATTCATGGTTCCGTCGGAGCAATATTTAGATAAAGCTTCAACGATATGGGTCTGCGGAGTAATGGGATAGGCGGACATCACCTGTACTTTTGCCAGTCTTACTGCTTCAGAAACCGCGTGGCTTCCTTCCAAAACCTGTTTCATAATTCCTCCTCCAGATCCATAGCGCTGCGCGGGCATTCAAACACGCAGATTCCACATCCTTTGCAGTAATCAAGATTAATCTTCCTTTCAGAACCTTGGAGAATTACGGCAATTTCCGGACAGAATATCCGGCAGTTGTCGCAAGCATTACAGATGCCGCAGTTGAAACAACGCCGGGTCTCTTCCATGACTTGTTTGATGGTGAATGTTGCTTCGATTTCATCGAAAGAATTCATTCGTTTGTCGATAGCGATTGATTTTGATTCAACCCGAAAGGTCTGGGAAAAATAATCGAGATTGATGTCATCATGCGATACGATATGAGAATTTCTGGCCAACCGGTTTCCCCCCGTATAACACTCCATGGAGAGTGCAGGGCCGTTTCCTACAAGGCAGGAGTTCAAACGGTCTGTAATGGCATGTCTTCCCTGTTTAAAAAAGATATCAAGTGCCATGGCTGCTTGTTTTCCTGAAGCGACGGCATCTGTGACACTTTTTATGGTGTTGGTCAGATCTCCGCCAAACAAAAGCGGTGGATCTGAAGCCATAAATGAACAGTGGCTGAGATACAGGGTTTCGGCATTTTTGTGTAAGGGAAGTTGCCATGGGGATGAAGGCTCAGCACCTATGGCGACAATAATTTTCTGGACTCGTAAGTGGTGGGTGTTTTGGCCGTCCGGAATGACGCGTGCTTGTCCGCGGTCTGTTTCCATGCCGCTGGTTTTCATCCTCTGTAGGGATAAAACATATTCGCCATTGTCTTCATTTATTTCGAGGGGGGAATACAGTTCCATAATTCTTACACCTTCCTTGTCGGCCATTTCCACTTCGTCTTTAAATGCCGGCATGTCCTGTTTTCGTCTGCGATATACCAGTGTCGTTGTCGCTCCCAAGCGGACAAGAGATCGGGCAACGTCAATAGCGGTGTTACCGCCGCCGATAACTGCTGCAGTTCCATTGGGAGATACGGCTTTTCCGTTACGCAGACGGTTAAGAAATTCAAGGCCGTCAAAGGCCATAGTTTCTCCGGGAATATTCATTTTCAACGATCGGCCGTGACCGCATCCGATAAAAATGGCATGGTAACGGTCTTTGACGTCTTGGAGTAAGTTTTGAGTCATCGGTGTATTACAGATTATTTTTACACCCGTCTTTTTAATCCGTTCGATTTCAGATTTGACAACAGCATCCGGCAGCCGGTATCGTGGTATCCCCCACCGTAAGACACCTCCGGGTTCGGACCGGGCTTCATATATGTCACACGAATACCCCAGCTGCGATAAAAAATAACCGGCAGCCAGGCCTGACGGACCTGCGCCGGCAATACACACGGTTTTTCCATTTACAGGGAACTTTTTCAATTTAAGCGTCAAATCATCCCTAATGGCGATATCACCAATAAAACGCTCTAAAGCATGAATGGCAACCGGGTCATCAAAGCCACCGCGATTGCAGGCCGTTTCACAGGGATGAAAACATACGCGGCCGCATACCGNNTTTTAAACCGCGTGAACTCGTGGCAAGTGCTCGTAAAGAAAGAACAGGAACCAATCTTTGTAAAATCAATTAGTTCAGTGTACAACCTTAATTTCTTTTAAAGAAGCGATTTCGGCATGCGCCTGTTCTTTCTAACGATCCCTAAGCCACTCAAACAGCACCCGATTTAAAAAAAAGATCATCCATTCCGCTCTTCGAGTCGGAGGCTAACATTCAAGAATTTAGAAGAAAAATTCCCCGACCTCTAATTTGTTTAAATCGTTAATATTCAATTACTTGCCACCATTCCAAATAGATTTACTTCCTCATAGGCTTGTTCAGCTGCCGACACATTTTGTTTCGCCTTTATATGAATGTCATTT
>DNGT01000227.1 GCA_003486165.1 Desulfobacteraceae bacterium | reverse complement strand
AAAGCATAGGGTTGCAAAAAAAGAAATATAATTCAGGGGTCGGGGAGTTTTTCTAAACAATCGCTACATGGATGATCTTTTTTTAAATCGCATGAACTCGCGGCAAGGTATCGTAAAGAAAAAACAGGAAACTATCCATAAAATATCAACAGGTTATCTACATTATTTTAAAATTCTTTTAAAGATACAATGTCGGTATGCGCATGTTCTTTCTAAAGATACCTAAGCCACTCAAACAGCATCCGATTGAAAAAAAGATCATCCATTCCGGTATATTCAAGAATTTAGAATAAAAACTCCCCGACCCAATTAAGTATTAAACAATTCAGGGGTCGGAGTGCTTTTATTGATCTAAATTAGGGGTAAATTGAAGAACCGGCTCGATAAAGTCGGGACCGGATATGTTGAAGAGCTATCGATCTTTCCCGGTGATGCCTTTGCCTCGACCATACAACCGGGCAATGGTATCCGGTGATGTGCCCATGAAATACGATACCACAATCAGTTGATTGATCAGCGTGGTTTTCAGGATGCCATGGTTCAGCCATCGACGTGGGGACGTGATCACCGGCTGATGCAATGTCACCACATCTCCTTTTTTTCGAAATCGCCGGATCAGTTCAAAATCTTCCATAATCGGAATATTTGGAACCCCCCCCATTTCATAAAAAACGTTTGAAAACATAAAAATAGCCTGGTCCCCGTAAGGCATTTTAAGGCAACGTGAACGCCAGTTTGCAATGCGCTCTATGATCCTAAGGGATGGAACAGGGGAATCGATACGAAGCTCGAATGCACCGGCAACGACACCCGGCTGATTCACCGCCCTTAGGATGTACCGGTCAAAATTTTCAGGCAGCCGTGTATCTGCATGGAGAAAAAGAAGTGTTTTTTTGGATGCCGCATCGGCACCCCGGTTCATTTGCCGCGAACGGGGCGGAAAACCTTCAATGACGGTTGCGCCGAGCTGTCTTGCGATGGAAACCGTATCGTCGATACTCCCGCCGTCCACCACAATAATTTCTGTGTTATTTCCATAACCAATACTTTTTATGGTGTCGGCAATGTGATGGGCTTCGTTTAGGGCCGGTATGATCACCGAAATGCCGTTGGATGTGACATCACGATGTCCCAAAATCTGAGAACGTTCCCAGATGAAAATATCTTCGGGCCGGTCCACGTCATCCATCTCTTTATGCAAAGAATAACTGAGCCCAAAGTCCGATGCAATTTTTAATGTTTTTTTCAAAACATCACGTTCTCCCCATGTTATTCCTGTAAACAGATCATCGACGTCCGGTGAAAATTCATTTTTTTGTAGCCCGATCAAATAGTAGCCGCCGTCTTTGGCCGGACCCAGCACCATCTTTTTTTGTTTCAGAGCGGCAAATGCTTTTGTTATATCCACAGCGGTTAACTCAGGGATATCCGTGCCGATAATGACCACAGCGGCTGCCCCGGATTTAAAGGCATCTTCAAAAGCCCGTTTCATGCGACATCCAAGATCGCCGTCACCCTGTGAAGCATACTCGAATTCGGATCCAAGCCATTGCTTCATCACTTCTTCATTGCCGCCGTCATGTCGGATCTCAATGGTAAAGTCATTTGAGGCGGTCAGCCCCTTCATCCGTGACAGGGTATGTTCCGTCATTTTGCGCTGAAGGTTTGCAGCACCTTCTGCCCCTAAAAGCGGAATCAGCCTGGTTTTGGTGGACCCTGTTTCCGGATAACGGGTGAAGATGATGAGACGTTCTTTAGATATCAAGGGCATATTATCATCAAATTAAGTTAAATTGGCGGTTTAATAATTTATTGTCCAATCATGAGATAAGGAAGGAATCCATCGAAATTTCCAATGATGCTTCATTTTTTGTCTAATTTTCGCCTTTAATCTTTTTGATAATCTTGGGAATGAAAAACGAGAAGATAAAGAGTCCGATAGAAAAGAAAACCTTAAAGGATATCAGCTCTCCCCAGTTTCCGGAAACCCACACATCTTTTAGGGTTCCAATGAAAAAGGTGAAGATGAATGTCCCAACAATGATGCCCAATCCGGTTCCGGCGACATAGTCCCAGAATCGAANNATAAAAAAGGCGGCGCTGGCACCCATCATGGCGCCAATCCAGACATATAAAAATCCCCAGTAGGCCCCGAATATGGCGGCCCCTAAACCGGTCAGCAAGGTACCGGGCAGAAAAAGGCAAACGCCCACAGCATATATCATCATATATACCACCGGCGCCCATAGACCGGCTGTTTCGAGAAAAGTGCCCAGGGCGTCGGCCGTGAGATAATTTTTGACCGGGGTGAAACGGATTAANNACTTTGGGTTTGAAACCCTCTTTCTGTAAATCTTTGGTGACGGTTTCAGCCTCTTTTTCGGTCCAGAAAGCGCCGACCAAGAGCCTGATTTCGTCTTTGGTTGCTCTGTCTGGAAGGCTGTAAGCCGAATATCCTTTTGAGATAAGATGAGCTTCAAGTTTTCTCAGCTTCTCATTATCAGAAAAAATTCCAAGCGCCACGGTAAAAGGCGGCCTTACCACAAAGGCCTGCTGATACTCACGGTTTTTTAATTCTAAAGCAGCCTTTTGGGCCTCTTCGGGAGTTCGATAAAAACCGACGAGTACGCGATACCAGTCTCCCTTTCCGGCAATACGGGCATAAGAGATGCAGACAGAATCCCCTTTGTCCCTTAATATCATTGCTTCGCGCATGGAGTCTTCCTTGTTTTTATAAGAGCTGACCTGAATCATATAGGGATAAAATTCTTGATCTTTTGCAGGGGGAGACTGTCTGCTTTGAGGTGCTGTTGTTGCCTTGTCACTTTTTATTTCCGGGGCCTTTTGAACCGATTGAGTTGGTTTGTCAACGCTTTTTTCCACTCTGCTCCGATGCATTCGTACATCTACGGCCTTCATTTTGTTAAGCTCATCCCAGGCGTGGGCCAGTTCAGCCTCCAATTCTTCTCGCCGTTTGGTGTCAGATTCTATATCACTGGATTGTTTTTTAGTAATTTCAAGGAGTTTGTTCTTTTCTTCAACCATAGAGGAAAGTTCGGCTTGTAAATCATTAACACGTTCTACCATAGAAACATACAATGTTGCGGTTTCTTTCTCCTCAGGAGATAGTGGAAACTTGAGATAAGCCTGCAACCAACTCAGGGCGGCAGCATAATTGATTTCC
>DNGT01000305.1 GCA_003486165.1 Desulfobacteraceae bacterium | reverse complement strand
ATAATCCACAGGTTCGGTTTTGTAAAAGCGTGACCATTCCTTTATTTGTGTATTTTGGCTTTTAGATAGAGCGATAATTCCGTTTTTACAGTTTAAAAGTTTGTTCCCGATATTGGAACCAGCCCCGATGTAGGCAGTATGAATTTTCATTATTCAGCAAAGATTCTGGATCAGAGAACCAGGATTTCAGTGTTGGATTAATCGCCGTTCTTCCAGGCATCTTCCCAAAGTTGCGCCTTGTAGATGATGCGAGCATCCCCCTCAAGATAAATGTCGTAATATTGACCTTCTTTTTCTTTGAAAAAGATATTCAGATATCCGCCGCTTCGTGTCAGAACAGAAAGCGGAGAGTCTATCTTCATTTTATTCGCCATAACAATGGCACTTGCGGCAGCGCCTGTACCGCAGGCCAACGTTTCATCCTCAACACCACGTTCATATGTCCGGATNNCTACCTATTTTAACAATATCGACATCATCGATGCTGTCCTTTACAATCACGACATGTGGAACACCCGTGTTGATACTGGAGATGGAAACCAACCCGTTTTCAAGCTCAATGGTATCAACCGTCTTGAGTTTTGACGGATCTGTCATTTTGACCTTAACACGCTCACCGATAACCTCTGCCTTAACAAGGCCGGCAAGTGTTTCAAAAGACATATTCGAGCCTGCAATTTCATTTAAATATGCAAAACGTGCGACACATCGGGCGCCGTTTCCGCACATCTCTGCAACACTGCCGTCAGAATTAAAAAATCGCCATTTGAAATCTGCATTGTGGCTATTTTCTACGAGTATCATACCATCGGCACCAACAGCCATCTTTCTGCGACACACCTTGGCGATAAAGTTTGACAGGCCGTTTTCGTCAACAATGTTATTGCGGTTGTCAATGATAATAAAATCGTTGCCGCTGCCGCTCATTTTATAAAAATCTATTTTATCCATAACTCTCAAACCCTGTTTATACAGCTGCTGATAAGCGAATTAGATACTCTACAAACCTTTACTAAAGTGCCTTAATTTTGAAGTGATCTAAAGTGTCTAAAGTCGAGTCAGCGCTAAAGCGCTGTCATTAATATAATTGGCTAAAAAATTCCTTAACTTTAGCTCATTCTAAAAACGGCGGAATCGATTCACCCTTCACCAGATCCTGGTAACTCTCACGATCTCTGACAACATAATATTCGTCATCTTTGACCATAACTTCGGCCACCCTTACCCTGGAACAGTAATTGGAGGACATGGTAAAACCATAAGCACCCGCACTCATCACTGCAAGGAGATCGCCCTTTATCACATCGGCCATTTTGCGGTCCACGGCCAGAAAATCTCCGGTCTCGCAGATCGGCCCCACGACATCTGCCGTTATCTGTCGACCTTCAATATCTGCAACCGGTTCAATGGCATGAAAAGCACCGTAGAGGGTGGGTCGCATCAGATCGTTCATCCCCGCATCAGCAATAATAAACTCCTTGGCCTTGCCCGATTTTCTGAACAAAACCTCTGTAACCAGTATTCCGGCATTACCGACGAGAACCCTTCCGGGTTCCAGAATAAGTTTTAGCTGAGAGCCTTTAAGTGACGCCACGATTTCTTTTGCATATTCACGGGGATGGGGCGGTAATTCATCGTTATAGGTTATGCCAAGGCCTCCACCCATATCCAGATTTTGGATTTCGACCCCGATTTTTCTGAGTTCATCAATTAAATTTTTTATGCTTCCCAGAGCTTCGATAAAAGGTTTTGAATCGGTAATCTGCGATCCGATATGGCAATCTATGCCCACAACATCAATATTCTCTAACCGTCTTGCAAGATTATACCCCTCAATGGCTGTCTCTTTATCAATACCGAACTTGTTTTTTTTAAGACCGGTTGAAATATAAGGATGTGTTTTTGGATCAACGTCAGGATTCACTCGAATCGCCACAGGTGCTCTGGTTTCTAATATACCGGCCCTTTCATTGATAAGCTCGAGTTCCTCGAGGGACTCGACATTGAACATTAAAATGCCTGCTTCAAGTGCATAATCGATCTCGTCGACACGCTTACCCACACCGGAATAGACGATTTTTTCCGGAGAAAAACCTGCTTTTAAACCCCGATAGAGTTCTCCGCCCGAGACAATATCAAGTCCGCTGCCAAGGCTTTGAAACAGCTTCAAAACAGACAGATTGGTGTTGGCCTTTGCAGAATAACATACCAGTCTGTCCAGGCCCTCAAAAGCCTCATAAAATTTTAGATAATGGCGTTTCAACGTCGCATGGCTATATAAATAAAACGGCGTACCGATATTTTCGGCGATTATCCGGACCGGAACATCCTCACAATACAATTCATTGTCGCGGTATCTAAAATGATGCATAAATTAGCTGTTCCTAAGTAAAATCCATAGCCCAGAGGACTAGGCTCTGGTTTTCCCCAGAGGGGATTTGTTTTGTTGAAAGGTCATTTTAGAGGATAGGAATTAAGAATTAGAAAATAGATAACCGCAAGTGGGCACAAATGATCATAAATATTTTTATTTTAATTTGTGTTTATTCGTGGTTTCCCTTATCCTTTTATCCCTTTCCTCTTTCTTTTTTACTATTTCCTATTTCTGGATTAAAATTTTGGTCATTGAATATTTAAAGGCTCGTAAAAATTTAAAAAGTGACCTCTATTACTTAGTGTTTGGTGTTTGTTCTCCTGATTTTTCCGTGGGCGGTTTTGGCGGCGCCTTTTTGCCACATGCTGAAATAAAAGGTGCCAACAAAATAGCAGCAACACACATTAAAACAAGACTTTTTTTAAGAATTTTTTTCATTACAAGCCAGTATCAGTTTTTTAGGAAAAATCTAATCCTATCTAAAACAGTCAATTTTGCAAGTGTTCACGGGTGTGCACTTCCGAAGAACGATATCGGCGGAGTGGCTTCGTCATTTCAATGACTTCGCAGTGGGGGAAACCGCGGCTCCCGTATGCTTTTCGGGGGAGAACGCGGAGGGGGCAGGAA
>DNGT01000476.1 GCA_003486165.1 Desulfobacteraceae bacterium | reverse complement strand
CTTTGATCTTTCCAAGGTGATGTTTATCCTCACTGCCAACTTTACAGATACGATTCCATCAGCGCTTCTTGACAGGATGGAGGTGATTACACTTTCCGGATATACGGAGGATGAAAAAAATGCCATTGCCCAAAAACACCTCATACCGCGTCAGTTAAAGGAAAATGGTTTAAAGTCGAAAACTCTGTCTATAAGTAATGGTTCATTGTCTAAAATCATATCCGAATACACTTCCGAGGCTGGGTTGAGGAACCTTGAACGCGAAATCGGCACCCTTTGTCGCAAGGTGGCACGGAAAATCGCCGAAGGTGATAAGGGTCCGTTTCGAATCACAAAAAATAGCCTCCAAAGTTATCTGGGGGTTCCAAAATATTTTCCTGAAATGGATCAGGAAAATAGCCAGGTGGGTTTATCCACCGGTCTGGCCTGGACACAGGCCGGTGGCGAGGTGCTTTATGTAGAGGCATCATTAATCGACGGAAAAGGGGAACTCATCGTCACCGGCCAAATAGGGGAAGTTATGCAGGAGTCTGCTCGGGCGGCCTTGAGTTATGCCCGTGCCAATCTCGTTTCTTTCGGGATCAAAAAAAATATTCTTGAAAATAAGGACATTCATATTCATGTTCCGGCAGGCGCAATCCCCAAAGATGGACCATCTGCCGGAATCGCAATGGCGACAGCACTTATATCTATTTTGATAAACAAACCGGTCAATAAAGATGTTGCCATGACCGGAGAAATTACATTGAGGGGAAGAGTGCTTCCTATAGGCGGTTTGAAAGAAAAAGCATTGGGTGCGCTGAGGGCCGGAATTCGAACAATCATTATTCCTGAAAAAAACAAAAAGGATCTGGCTGAAATTCCGATGAATGTAAAACGAAAAATCAATTTTGTTCCTGCGAAAAACATGGAAAAAGTTATTTCGCTTGCAATTGATAAAGGTTGATGGCTGATAAGTAATATGAGGATACTTGCTGTTGATACGGCGACAACCAGCTGCAGTGTCGCGATAGTGGATCAAACGTCTTTGCTTTCGGAGTTTACAATAGACAGGGAAGAGACACATTCTAAACATTTAATGGATATGATAAAGACTGTACTGAGAATGTCAGGCCTTAATTTTTCTGATATGGATGGATTTGCAATAACCAGAGGTCCTGGATCCTTTACAGGCCTGAGAATTGGTATCAGTACCATTAAGGGGCTTGTCGTGGCATCAGAAAAACCAGTTGTTGGTGTTTCAAGCCTGAAAACGCTTGCATCTCAGGTGTCTTATTCTCGTTATCTTATATGTCCGATTTTAGATGCGCGTAAAGGAGAAGTTTATTTCTCCCGATACAGGTGCCTAAACGGTCTTTTAATAAAGCAAACAAAAGAGAGTGTGGCACCTCCTGATAAAGCTGTTGATGACCTTAACGAATCTTGCCTCTTTGTGGGTAATGGCGCTTTGCTATATAAAGAAATGATACTGGAAAAAATGGGTGAATTTGCATTTTTTGCACCGATAATTCAAAATACGATTAGAGCTTCAACCATAGCTTATCTTAGCATGGCAAAATTCGAAAAAAAAGATACAGATGATATTGAAAAAATATTGCCGTATTATATCCGGAAATCCGATGCAGAGTTGAATGTAATGATATAATATTGAATAATAAGAACAACTATTACGGTTATTATTGACAATATGAATTCGTTTTTGATAAATAAAATAGTTTAGTCTTTTATTTTATAAAGTAAGATAACCAGGGCATACGAGATGAGCAACTTTATTTGGTCTGACGTACCCAGCGACTCTGCCTTTCCGTTGGCAAGTGCTGGGTATCCTTTTATATTTGCCGCTGTATTTACAACTGCTGTATTCGCGCTTTTGGGGCTCATCACGTTGTCTTTGATAGGTCTTGCTGCAACTTTTTTCATCTGTTATTTTTTCAGGGATCCAGACCGTGTTATTCCCAATTATACCGGATGCGTTGTTTCGCCGGCTGATGGAAGGGTTATTTCAGCGGGTTTGAAGGAAAACAGCCGATTTTATGAAGGTTCTTGCATAAAAGTCAGCATCTTTATGTCCATTTTTAATGTTCATGTCAATCGCATTCCCCATGAAGGACAGGTAGAAAAGATTCACTATTATCCCGGAAAATTCTTTTCCGCCAATTTGGATAAAGCATCAAATCATAATGAGCACAATGCAATTTTTATAGAAACCGAAGGAGGGAAAAATATTTGTACGGTCCAGATAGCAGGACTGATTGCAAGGCGCATCATCTGTAAATTGCAAAAGGGTGATATTGTCAACCGGGGACAGCGTTTTGGCTTAATATGTTTTGGATCACGTTTAGATGTTTATCTTCCTCCTGAGATAAATTTAAAAGTGGCGGTGGGAGACAAGTTGAAGGCCGGAACATCTGTTTTGGGAGATTTGATATGATAAGAACAAAAAAAAAGAAAAAAGAAAAATTGCATCGAGGAATTTATATCTTACCCAATATATTTACATCGCTCAATCTTTTTTTCGGATTTTATGCTGTTATCGCCGCAATAAACGGAAAATTTGTCGCTGCATCGGTAGCCATTATTATCGGCGTCTTATTTGATATCATGGATGGAAAAATCGCCAGAGCTACGAATACCACCAGCAAATTCGGGATTGAATACGATTCCCTGGCCGACCTTATATCTTTTGGTCTTGCACCGGGATTAATGATATATTTGTGGTCTCTAAAGCCATTGGGAAGAATCGGATGGCTGGCTGCATTTCTTTTTATGGCTTGTGGGGCCCTTCGATTGGCCCGTTTTAATTCGCAGGTAGGTATAATAAGCAGTGATCACTTTGTGGGACTTCCAATTCCGGCCGGAGCAGGTATGGCAGCAACTGCCATTTTATTTTGTCATAAATTGGGAATCGAAGGAAAAATTAATCCCATTCTCATTCTTGTGATGCTGTATACACTTTCTTTTTTAATGGTAAGCACCATAAAATATAACAGTTTCAAAAAGCCCGAGCTGTTTAAAAAAATGAATTTCAATGTTCTGGTGGCAATTATCCTGATATTGATTTTCATCGCCGCCCAGCCATCCGTTGCTCTATTTTTTTTGGCGCTGACTTATGTTGTTTCAGGTCCTTTAATT
>DNGT01000159.1 GCA_003486165.1 Desulfobacteraceae bacterium | reverse complement strand
GCCTTAAATGAAATCGCCGGTAAATCCAATGTGGGCATTCGAATTTTTGAAGAAAAGATACCCCTTAAAAACGAAACCGAAAGCATCTGCGAACTTTTGGGATTTGATCCCCTTTATGTTGCCAATGAGGGAAAACTCATCGCCTTTGTCGATGCCCATCATGCCAAAGAGGTTCTTTCCGCCATCCAGGAGGATGATCACGGTAAAGATGCCTGTATTATCGGAGAAGTGGTTTCCGATCATCTCGGCAAGGTGGTGATGAAGACCCGAATCGGCGGAACCCGGATCATCGATATGCTGACGGGGCAGCAGCTACCAAGAATCTGTTAGAGGTGGTTTTAAAACCACCTCTATTGACTTGTTGTGTTTCTATTATTATTGGCATTGGACACTTTTTAGGAAAAATGTTATTTGCCTCTTGTAATTAATAAGGTTCTAATTGGAAAAAAATAAGAACATTGAGAGTACAAAATAGCTTTATGGAAAATGACTCATCCAAAATTGGTTCAACTTTAAAATACCTGCCAGCACTCTTCTTGATATTTTTCATATTATTATTTGCCGGTTGTGGTCTGAAAAAGGAAGCAGAGTTTTCAGGAAAAACCATGGGCACCACCTACCATATCACAGTTGTTACCGGGGTCTTCACAAATACAAAGGATCTGAAAGGTCAGGTTGATTTGCGTCTTGATGAGATCAACAAAAGCATGTCCACTTTCAGAAAGGACAGTGAAATAAGCCGGTTCAACGCCCATCTAAACGTTGGTGAAAAATTTAGGATTTCAGATGATTTTTACAATGTCATGATCGTTGCAAAGACCATATATGAAGAGACCGGGGGTGCCTGGGACGGCACCGTCAAGCCGCTTGTGGACCTCTGGGGGTTCGGCAAGTCTGAAAACAGACACACCATTCCCGAAAAATCACGAATAGCAGCGATGTTATCCAATATCGGATTTAATAATATTGAAATCATCCCGGGTCACTATCTTGTCAAAAAGAATACCGCCATAACCCTGGATCTCGCTTCCATCGCAAAAGGTTATGGTGTTGATCAGGTGGCGGCACTGATCCGGGCCAATGGAATACAACATTTCCTTGTGGAAATCGGGGGCGAGGTCTTTGCGGCGGGTCTTCGTAAAGACGGCAAAAACTGGAGAATCGGCATCAACAGACCCCATAAAAATGCACCTGTTGATCAGGTCTATAGGGTTGTCGATTTACAAGACAAAGGTTTCGCAACCAGTGGCGACTATCGGAATTATTTCGAAGTGAATCAACAACGGTTTTCTCACGTCATAGACCCCAGGAAAGGATTTCCTGTGGATAACGGTGTCGTCAGCGTCTCGATTATATCAAACACATGCACCTTTGCAGACGGACTTGCAACTGCCGTTATGGTTCTCGGTCATAAAAAGGGACTTGATTTGGTCAACCATCTGGACAACACAGAATGCTTCATCGTCACCCAAAGCAAAGACGGCGTCTTGATCGACCATTATTCAAAAGGCTTTAAAACAGAATAAAACCTTGGTACGTGTTCACGAGGTGCGCCCCCCGCTTCACTTTGGCTTCTATTGACAATGAGACCTTTTAAAAATGTTCAATTTTGCTCAAGACCAAGGAAGGTAAAAATTTTAACCACAGGAATACATTATGTATTTTGAGGATTAAAATTTGAGCCTGACACCGGGATTGTGCAATAGGGGGCATTTTAAAAAGGTCTCATTATCTTGTTGACATCCAAACACGAGTCCTGTAGTTTTTTTGGTTCAAGAATATATCTTTTTTGTTTTATTAAGGAATTACAGCGAATTAAAAACATTACACTACACACTACATGAAAGGAAAGGTAACGAAAGTGGACATTGTCGTATTGCTAAAACAGGTTCCGGCAACTGAGTCACTCATAGGGATTGCCGCTGACGGCGTATCCATAAAAAGTGACGATATCAAATGGGTCATCAATCCCTACGATGAATTCGCGGTCGAAGAGGCACTTCGAATTAAGGAAGCACATGGGGGATCGGTTTCCATCCTTTCTGTGGGATCGGAAAAAACGGTTGAAGCCATCAGAACCGCNNCTGGCAATGGGTGCAGACAAAGGGATACTGATCAATGTGCCTGATAGAGATGTTTACGATGGGTTGACCACAGCAAGGATTTTATCCGCGGTACTCAAAGAAACTCCCTTTGATATCATCATTGCCGGTCAGCGGGCGGTTGATGACGACAACTTCCAGGTCGGACCGGCAACCGCCGAGTTTTTAAATATTCCCCATATTTCCATGGTGATCAAACAGGAAATTACCAATGGTAAAATAAAATGCCATCGAACCGTCGAAGGCGGTACGGTTGTCTTGGAAACACCGCTGCCGGTCCTCTTTACCACTCAACGCGGAATAAACGAGCCCCGTTATGCTTCTCTTCCGGGAATCATGAAAGCGAAAAAGAAACCTGTTGACATGAAAACCATAGCAGACATCGGACTTGATCCTGAAACCGTTGGAAAGCCGTTAACAAAAATTATCTCATTGAAAACGCCTCCGGAACGAAAAGGCGGAATAATGATAGAAGGTGACTCCGCACAGGCAAAGGCGGCTAAAATTGTCAAAATATTACATGAAGAAGCAAAAGTCCTTTAACAAGGAAGACCTTTGAAAAATAATCATTTTTGTTCAAGTTCAAGGAAGGCGAAAATTTTAACCACAGACATACATTGGGTATTTCGAGGATTAAAATTTGAGCGAGACACAGATATTGGGTAAAAAGGGAGGTTTTTCAAAGGTCTTAGAGGGAGATGAATATGTCACAGAATATCTTAGCAATAGCAGAACAAATAGAGGGTGTTTTCCGAAAAGTGACTTTCGAAGCATTAAGCGAAGGACGGCGTATCGCT
>DNGT01000333.1 GCA_003486165.1 Desulfobacteraceae bacterium | reverse complement strand
CTATTTTTATCCCCAAAATTTCAACATTCCAAAGGGTTGACAGGCGAGCAAAGCTATTTTATTCGCTTTCGTCTGAATACCCAGAAGCTTGTCGAAGCAAAGCGAAGCTCCCGTTTCTAGTGTCAACGAGGGATAAATTCAAATTAAAAGATAAGATCCCGCAGGTTCACCTGCGGGAGTTTCATAAAATCGTTACACGATTTTATTCACCGATCAATTCTCTAAATTTGGCAATGGTTTCTTTATAGTTCGGGCTTTTGAAAATGGCCGACCCGGCTACAAAGACATCAACTCCGGCATCTGAAATATGTTTAATGGTTTTTTCATTCACTCCGCCGTCGATCTCGATAAGCACGGACAGCCCCCGGTCTTGGATCATTTTTCGAAGGGCACGGATTCTATCGAGGCTGTTGGGTATGAATTTTTGACCGCCGAATCCGGGATTTACGCTCATGATCATGACAAAATCCACATCTTCAAGGATCCATTCAACGGAGGATAGGGGCGTTGAAGGATTCAGCACCACGCCGGCACGCAAATCCAATGATTTTATCAGCTGGATGGTCCGGTTCAAATGGATACAGGCTTCCACCTGAACTGAAATCAGATCGGCGCCCGCTTTGGCAAAGTCNNACATGAATCCAGTCGGCTCCGGCTTTTTCAACAGATCGTATTTCATCTCCAAGTTTTGAAAAGTCAGCAGACAGTATCGATGGGGCAATGTATTTCATTGTAAAAAACTCCTGTACCGGATAGTTCTAAAATCAATTAATATCAAACAGTTTTGTTCACGATATTTGCACGATATATATCCCATGTCAAGCGTCAGAAACCTAANNGGGATGATGAGCCAAATCTCCTTTCCGGGTTGGATGAATTCGTCAAATATGGTGTTCGAAACGCCAAAACTGTTTAACACCACCCGGATATGCCTTTTTAAAAAACCGTCATTGACTCTGTACCTGAAAAAGCTCCCGCCAGGCGAACCCGCTAAATAACCATGGCCTTTCTGTCCGGGTTTTCTATTGATGACAAGATCCACAGCGCCTCCTTCCGTTACGGAATAACCGGATAACGGTTCTTGGGCAATGATGGTATTCAAGGGTTTGTCTTTGTAAAATACAGACGTTATTTTTCCGAGCACCAGATTACTGCTTTCGATCAGGGGAATCGCTCCGTCGAGAGAACGCCCCTCAAGATTGGGCATCTTATAGGCCTGTGGCCGGATTCCAAGGCTTACAAGGAGATTTACGCATTCGTTTCGGGTGATCATCGTGCCGGCAGAAGGGACCTGGGCAATAATCGAATCTCTTTTGATATGGTTGCTGTAAGAACTGGATATTTGTCCCTGGCACAAGCTGTTTTCTTCCAAAATGATCCGGGCCTGTTGAACGGGCACCCTTTCAAGGTTGGGCATCAGGATGGATTTTGGACCTTTTGAAATGATGATCCTGACATCCCGTCCTTTTTTTATTTCAGACCCAGGTTCCGGATCTTGAAAAATAACATTGTTCTTGGGCATCTCGGTGCTGTATTCTGACCCCTCAACCTTTGTATTAAGACCCAAACTTGTTAATAACTCAAGAACATAAACAACATTTTTGCCTGCCAGATCGGGCACAACGACTGTGTCCTCGCTTTTTATGATCATTGTAAGGGTCAGATAGGCACTTGTACCCACTACGAGAATAAACACAAAAAACAGAATAGATATTTTTAATACTCGCGAGATCATTTTGCCCGTTTCATGCAGACAGCAAAAAAGCCATCCATATTGTGGCGGTGGGGAAAAGTTTTTAAATAGCCGTTGCCGGTTAAAAGAGAACGTGCTTCATGAGGTAAACCCTCTGGATTTTTTTCTATAGCAAAATCTTTATGCTTTTTCAAAAAACCTTTTATCACGGATTCATTTTCTTCGGGTTCAATACTGCAGACGCAATAAACCAGGAAACCTTCAGGTTTGACCTGATGCGACAGGTTGTCCAGAAATATCGTCTGCCTTTTTTCGTGGCGGATCAGGTCCTGTTCCGATGTACGCCATTTTGCATCCGGATTTCTTCTTAAAACACCAAGGCCGGAGCAGGGTGAATCCAATAAGATCCGATCAAATTTTTTAATGGATTTAGCGGCAGCAGGATCATTTAGATCATGAGTGAGGGGTGTGACCATTGAGATTCCGAGTCGGACCATTTCAGATTGAAGGAGATGCAGCTTTTTCGCATTGTTATCCATGGCAATCAGTTTTCCACGGTTGTTCATCATCTGGGAGATATGCCCTGTTTTTCCGCCAAGACCGGCACATGCATCTAAAACCGTTTCGCCCGGCTTCGGGTTTAAAAGAAAAGTCACCAGCTGTGCGGCTTCATCCTGAACCTGGAAAAGACCGTTCTCGAATGCTTTCATTTCCGGAATAGATTTTTTGGGATTGAAGAAAAAGGCACCGTCCGGTGAAACGCCTGTACACTCAACCTTTTCCACATCTTTTTCAAGAAGTATTAACAACGCTTCACGACGGGTCTTTAGCGTATTGCAACGTACGGTTAAAGGCGGGATGGTGTTGACTGCATCACAAAGCAAAACGGTCTCTTCCAGACCAAACCGATCCAGCCATCTTTCAACCAGCCATTTTGGAAATGACTTTTTCACGGCCAAGGCGGATACCGGGTCGCTGTTTTCATCAGGGAAGGGGACCTGTTTATAATTTCTGGCGGCATTTCGCAAAAGTCCGTTTACGAAACGAACAACGTAGGGTGCGGCCAAAGACTTCGCCATTTCAACGGATGTATTTACTGCTGCCGATACAGGTATCCTGTCCAGATAAATGACCTGAAAAAGTGCGATCCTCAAAATATTCATCACTTTGGGATCGATTTGGCTCAAACGGGTTTTAGAGAAATAATCGATGATCCAATCGAGTTTTGCCCGCCACCGAAGAACGCCGTATACAATGGCTTGAAGCAATGCACGATCTTTCTTGGAAAAAAAAGTGTGCTGAGAGAGAACCTCATCCAATATGCGGTCTAAAGTTTTGTTCCCTTGATCCAGGGTGTTCAGGATATGTAACGAAGTTTTACGTGGGTTNNAATTGATATCCACGCAGGAAATCCTTGATTAAAAGACGCTTTCCAGACTCACCCTGAAGTTCCATGATAGACAGAACACCTTTTCCGGTTGAGATCCACAGTTCATCGGGGAAGCCTTTTATGACTGTTCCGGGAGAAGCGTCGGTATCCATGACAATGGTCTTGGCCTTGAAAACTTTAAGGCGTTTTTTTTCATGAAAGGTAAAAGCGCCGGGCCATGGCGTCATTCCACGGATGAACGCTTCAAGAGCTTTGGCCGGTCTTTCCCA
>DNGT01000132.1 GCA_003486165.1 Desulfobacteraceae bacterium | reverse complement strand
TTTTGCCCCACCTGTGCCCCTGCATGATTAATCGCTTCCACTTCCATTTCATTACTCCCTCCCATGCTGTGACAAGAGTTTCTGGCAGCACAAGCCTTGCAGGCATCGGTTTTCGTCGTTTTTACCCATGCGGTGGTTGTGGATTCGATTTTTGTTACAATACCTTGTTCAGTGGCCATGATGCTTCCTCTACGGTAATTTAATGCTTTATAGGCCAAAACATAATACATGTTTTAAAAAAGTCACGATCTCAAGATGAAATTGGGTATCGAAAATATTTTGACGAATCCGGTTGAGCGATTGCCGAGTTTTCCGGAGATGCAAGGCATGAGACATGCAGCCGTAGTATGCTACTGCAACTGTCTCATAACGCTGCAGATTCGGTAAACTCGGCAATCGCTCAATCCGATTAATATTCTTTCGGCATATTATTCAACTGATCCAGCGTAAAGACAGGTCCGTCTTTGCAAACAAATTCTTTGCCGATGTTACAGCGGCCGCAAATTCCGATACCGCACTTCATGCGCATTTCAAGGGACATGATAATGTGATCATGGGCATAGTCAAGTTTGTCCAACACCGGTTGGGTAAACTTGATCATGATGGGAGGTCCACAGACAATGGCATAGGTGTCTGCGCTTCCGTGAGGGGCTTTCTGATCGGTAATGGTCGGCACAAAACCGACATTATACTTCCAGTCCGGATCATCGGTGGCATCCACCGTAATATGCATGTGAATATCATCCCTTTTTTCCCATTCCGCCAGTTCGTCCCTGTACAAAAGCATTCCAGGCGTGCGTGCGCCGTATATCACATGGATGTCTTTATATTTCGGACGATTGGCCGGATCCAGCATGTATATAATGGACGATCGAAGGGTAGTAAAGGCAAAACCGCCGCCGATAATGACAACATTCTTTCCTTCCATGACATCCCATGGATACCAGTTGCCCAAAGGGCCGCGCACCCCCATAATATCTCCGGGTTTCATGTTGTGAAGATGCGATGTTACCAGACCCACTTTGTTGACGGTAAACATTAAAAACCCTTTTTCCGTTGGAGAGGAAGCAATTCCGATGGGAATTTCTCCTTTTCCGGCAATGGAAAGTTCGGCAAACTGGCCGGCATTATAGTTGAATTTATTTTCATCATCCGGGTTTAAAAAAACCAGTTTGAATGTTTTAAGATTTTTATCTTCGGTTTCGGTGATGATCTCTTCGATCCGAACCGGATATGGCAAATACGGATTTTGCACGTCTACTCCTCCTTTGAGGATTGACAATCGAATATTGATTCGTCTTATAAAATCAGCAACACTTTAACTTTTTAAAAATGGTGATATGTGTATCAGCAGCACAATTTATCGCAGTGACCCACCTTCATCATGAGTTATTCATCAAATCGCAGACCCTTCGAATGTCGATATTCACCGGGCATAGACGAATGCATCGACCGCAGCCCACACATTGAATGCCATCGTCATATTTGTCCACGTAATATTTCAGCTTGTGCATAAATCGTTGGCGAACTCTCTGGGTCTTTGTATCCCTGGGGTTATGGCCGGAGCCGTGAAGGGTGAAAAGCGGATACATACAGCTGTCCCAGTTGCGCATGCGGATACCGGAAAGTCCATGGGTTTCATCCTGAATATCGAAACACCAGCATGTTGGACAAACATAGGTACAGGTCCCGCAGTTGATGCAGGCAAACGCNNACATCTTCCCAAAAAGACGATTCAAAAAGGTCTGTGGTGCTTTTATCTTTCAATTGACCCGTGGAAACTCGGGAGGTTATTTTTGCCTCTGCCACCGCCTTCATGGTTTCAATCCGATCACTTAGAGCATGATCGGCCTCAGTCTCCCAGCCGGCTGCTGCAAGAAGCCTTTCTCCTTTTTCCGTAATGATCCTGGCCAAATAATCATCGCCGGCATCCACCAGAAGTATGTCCAGCCCTTCCTCGTGAAAGGGGCCGCAACCGGCGGTGGTGCAGAAACAACTGCTACACGGCGCATTGCAGGAATGGCCCACTAGGGTGGTTGCCTCGTAAGATTTGATCCAGTAAGGATCCTTATATTCCGGTGCATCAAAGTTTCGTTTGACAAGTAAAAACGCCTTGGCATCGCAGGGCCTGATGCCGATGATGGCCCTGGAAAAATATTTTTTGTCAATTTCTTTTAAAATGTGATGATCTTTCCGGTTTTCATCCAAAGTATATTCAAACATTTTTTCTGACTGTGGATATATAACGGATCTAGGCGAAAGCCGGGTGTTTTGAACATCCAAATCCGGAAGCTCACCGTCATCCAGCGCTTTGAAGACAAAACACGCATCCTGCTCTACCGGACCGAACAATTGGTAGGTCTTTGATAAGCGTTCAAGGCCTCCGGCCCAGTCTTTCTTGTTAATCTTAATGACTTTCATCATGTATGCCTTTGTTGTTCTTTATCATTTTCCATTTTTAAAGCGCGTAAATTCGCTGCAAAAGTTCGTCTCAGGTATAATTAAATTTTTTCTGAAAGACTTCCTGTTCCCTCATCTATTTAGTGTTCATCCATAAACGGTAGATTTCGGATCAGGGCAAGGCCGCAGTCTTTTTGCAACCACAGGCATAGTAGCACTGCGTCGAGGATTGC
>DNGT01000270.1 GCA_003486165.1 Desulfobacteraceae bacterium | reverse complement strand
CAAAAAGCCTTCTATCCTTATAGAGCCTCCATCCCAGTATATTGGCAAGACCCAAACACTTTCTGTTACCGTATCTGACGCTCAAAGCGGTGTCCGAAAAGTATGGATCGGACTTATTAAAGACGGCAGAGAAACGGTTCTGTTGCAGAAACATTTGCCCTCTAAAGGGATTATTGGTGGCGGGGAAAAGCACGAGGCATCCTTTAACATCAAAATTGAGCCTGAGAACCTGGGAATCACCGACGGTAAGGCAATTTTAAGAATGGTTGCAAAGGATTTTTCCTGGAGGAGTTGGTTTAACGGAAATACAACGTATTCTGAAAAAGATGTCATTATCGATACAAAGTCCCCTGATCTGGATATTGTCACCAGGATCCATAATGTCAGTCAGGGGGGTACCGGTCTTGTTATTTACAAATTGTCTGAGCCGTGTCTGAATAGCGGTGTAGCTGTGGGCGAGAATTTTTTCCCTGGGTATGCGGGATATTTTAAAGATAAGAATTTGTTTATGGCCTTTTTTGCGCTGAATTACAAACAAGGACCGGGCACCAATATCTTTGTTAAGGCAACCGATTTTGCCGGTAACAACACCAGAGCAGGGTTCCCATATTATATTAAAAAAAGAAGTTTCAAAAAGGTTGTCATAAAAATTTCAGATAGTTTTCTGAATTGGAAGATGCCGGAATTCAATATTGATGTTTCTTCTGACTCTGAAAAACCCATGATCGACAAGTTTCTTAAGATTAATCGTGAGATTCGGAATTCCAACGGGAGACAACTGCAAGAAATTGTTAATGAAACAGATAATAAACTATATTGGAGTGGTGCATTTTTGAGGCTTCCCAATTCAGCAAGAAAAGCCAATTTTGCAGATCATCGTAACTATACATATAAAGATCACACCATTGATCAACAGGTCCACCTGGGCATTGATCTGGCCTCGGTTGCACACTCACCGGTTCCTTCTTCAAACAACGGGAAGGTTGTCTTTACCGGATATCTCGGCATTTACGGGAAAACAGTGGTCATAGATCACGGCTTTGGATTGTTCAGTACGTATTCGCACTTAAGCGCTATTGATGTCAAAAAAGAACAGGTGATATCTCAAGGTGACGTTATCGGCAGGACTGGAAGTACGGGACTTGCAGGCGGAGATCACCTTCATTTTGGAATAATTGTTCATAACACCTTTGTTAATCCTGTTGAATGGTGGGATGCAGCCTGGATTAAGAACAATATTTCAACAAAAATTGAAACCATAAAATCTTCTTACTAAAAATATTGTATAGCAACAAAGAGAAGCCAATGAAAAAATATAAAATTAATAAGTCATACCAGGATATTAACAAGAGAATTAAGACCGGAGAGGTGGTTGTTGTAACCGCCGAAGAGATCATAGATATTGTCAAAGAAGAAGGACCGGTTGAGGCAGCAAAACATGTAGACGTTGTTACNNACCGGCACATTTGCGCCCATGTGTTCTTCGGGTGCATTTGTAAACTTCGGACACTCTGTTCCGAGGATAAAAGCATCAAGGGTTTGGTTGAACAATGTGCCGACATATGCCGGCCTTGCTGCGGTAGATTGCTATATTGGCGCTACTGAGCCTTGTGAGGATGATCCGCTCAACAAGGTCTATCCAGGAGAATTTAGCTATGGCGGAGGGCATGTTATTCAAGACCTGGTGGCAGGAAAGAAAGTCTATTTAAAGGCCGACGCTTACGGGACAGACTGTTATCCGAGCAGGATTGTTGAAAAGGAAATTTCACTGCGAAAACTTCCCAATGCCGTGCTCTGTAATCCTCGAAACGGATATCAAAACTATAACTGTGCCGTGAATCTTACGAATAAAACGGTCTACACATACATGGGTGCCTTGAAACCCGGAGCCGCCAATGCAAATTATTGCTCGGCCGGACAACTCAGCCCGCTATTAAATGATCCCTATTATAAAACCATCGGCCTGGGCACTAGAATTTTCCTCGGCGGGGCAGAAGGATATGTTACCTGGTCCNNTATCGGACGAGGAACTTTTTACCCAGATTGTCGACTATGGACATGATTATCCAAACGGTATTTCAAAAACCTACGGCCAGGTAAGTTATGCAGAACTTAAGAGCGGCCATATCAAATTTAGAGGTGAAGAAATACCCACTGCCCCGCTATCCAGCATCGTGAGAGCACGTGAAATTGCCGAAATGTTAAAAAGGTGGATTTTAAAGGGTAAATTTTTAATCGGAGAACCGCAGTTTACGTTACCAAGATAGGGAATAAGTGATGGGTGTTGGGTCATGAGACCTTATTCTGCCAATCCATTACCTAATAACCCATTACCTGGTTTTATTATGTCGAAAACCATTCGAACGTTTATAGCCATTGAGATTCCGGACGACATTATTTCAAAATTTCGTGAACTTCAGGAAGGCATAAACGCTTATGCCTTTAAAATTAGATGGGTACGGTCCGAAAACATTCATCTGACCTTAAAATTTTTAGGAGACGTCGAAGCGGTTAAAATCGGTNNGTGTCTTATGGGTTGGTCTCACAGGTCAACTTGAATCTTTGGTGAGGCTGCAAAAAACACTGGATGAAAATTTAAAGGTGCTTGGTTTCCCCGGGGAGAAAAGACCTTTCAAGGGCCACCTCACCATGGGACGTATAAAGGCTAAAATCGATGTGAAAAAGTTCGGTGATGCACTGATGGAATTTAGAAACTTTGAATCTGAAACATTTACTGCCGACCAAATTGTTTTATACAAAAGCGAATTGAAGCCATCAGGCGCTGTTTATACAAAGCTGGCGAGTGCATCTTTGGGTTAATCAATTGCCCATCCATAAATGGTCTTTTTGCACAATATCTGTGTTATGCTCAAAAAAATAACCCTCGGAATATTATACATATGCCGACTTGTCCGATAGATTTTTCATCGGGGCGCAGGCACTACGGGCCGGAGGCTTGATATTGAACAAAAATTCTCATTTCAGGATGGATACTAACTAATAAACAACTGTGGTGAACAATCGGAGGGAACAATGAGCATTTCACCGGACAAAGAAAAAGCAGTAAATACCGCCATGGTTCAGATAGAACGGCAGTTCGGCAAAGGTTCTATTATGAAACTGGGCAGCAGCACTATTATCGATGTGCCGGTCATATCGACCGGATCCCTCGCGCTTGATAAAGCACTGGGTATCGGGGGACTTCCCAGGGGAAGGGTGATCGAAATTTATGGTCCTGAATCTTCCGGTAAAACTACACTTGCGCTTCATGCGGTTGCAGAAGCCCAGAAACAGGGTGGTGTTGTCGCTTTTATTGACGCTGAGCACGCCATAGATACTTCCTATGCCAGAAAACTCGGAGTCAATTGTGACGATCTGCTGGTGGCTCAACCGGATACAGGGGAACAGGCACTCGAAATTGCGGATATGCTTGTCCGGAGCGGTGCATTGGATATCATTGTGATTGACTCTGTTGCCGCACTTGTACCCAGGGCTGAGATAGAAGGTGAAATGGGGGATTCCCACATGGGACTTCAGGCCAGGCTTATGTCTCAGGCGTTGAGGAAATTAACCGGTACCATTAGCAAGACGATGACCATGGTGATTTTTATTAATCAGATTCGTATGAAAATCGGAGTCGTATTCGGAAATCCTGAGACAACGACCGGTGGTAATGCTCTAAAGTTCTATTCTTCGGTCAGACTCGACATCCGTCGCATTGGCTCCATAAAGGATGGGCAGGAGATCGTGGGTAACCGAACCCGAGTGCGTGTCGTAAAGAATAAAATGGCGCCACCTTTCGCTGAGGCTGAATTTGACATCATGTATGGAGAAGGAATATCACAGACCGCAGATCTAATCGATACTGGTGTTATGGTCGGTATAATAGAAAAAAGCGGTTCATGGTATTCGTATGATGGAGAAAGGCTTGGTCAGGGCCGTCAGAACGCACAAAATTTTCTTAAAGATAATCCGGATATTAACAATTCAATATCAAACAAAGTCAAAGAAGCGTTGGGCATTTCGAAAAAGAAACACGAGGGCACTGAAGGTAATTCGTGAATCGAAACGTTTATTACAATTTTTAAATGGAGTGAAGCATGACGGGCAACGAGATACGAAAAAAATTTCTTGATTATTTTGAAAAACATAACCACCGGATCGTAAGGAGCTCATCTCTTGTTCCTTCTGACGATCCCACTTTGCTGTTCACCAATGCGGGCATGGTGCAGNNGGAGATTACTTCAAGGAAAAAGCCATCGATTTTGGCTGGGATCTCCTGACAAACGGATATGGACTGCCCGAAGACAAACTGTGGGTTTCCATTTATCTTGACGATGACGAGGCCCATAAACTCTGGCACAAAAACATCGGGGTGCCTGAAGAAAAGATCCTGCGTTTTGGTGAAGAGGACAACTTTTGGGCCATGGGGGATACCGGTCCTTGCGGACCCTGTAGCGAAATTCACATGGATCGCGGAAAGGAATATGGTTGTGATCGGCCGGATTGTGGGGTCGACTGCGAATGCGACCGCTTTTTAGAGATCTGGAATTTGGTGTTTATGCAGTTCAACCGCGAGGCCTCGGGCAAGATGGACCCACTCCCTAAACCAAGCATCGACACCGGAATGGGGTTGGAACGCCTGGTTGCCCTAATTCAGAATGTGCCTACAAATTATGACATCGACCTGATCCGGCCCATCATGCAGAAGGTCGAAGAACTTGCCGAAACAAAACTGGGACAAGCATGGGAATCCGATGTGGCCATGAAGGTCATTGCTGATCACAGCCGGGCGGCTGCTTTTTTGATCGGCGACGGCATCCTGCCCTCAAACGAGGGAAGAGGTTATGTACTGCGCCGGATCATGCGCCGGGCCATCCGTTACGGCCGCAACATCGGTTTAACCGATCCGTTTTTGCATAAAACTGCACATGTCGTGTTTGACATCATGAAGCCGGAATATCCCGACCTCATTGATGCCAAATCTTATATCACCAATGTTATTCAAAACGAAGAAGTCCGATTTTCAGAAACGCTGGATCACGGTCTTAAAATCTTGAATGACGGCCTGGCTAATCTAAAAGCCAAAGGCCAGACCCGGGTGCCTGGTGACTTGATATTCAAACTTTACGACACCTACGGATTCCCGGTTGATATTATCCAAGACGTGGTCAGGGATGAGAACCTGGATTTGGATATGGACGGTTATGATCAGGCTATGGAGGGGCAACGGGCCAAATCCAGAATGGTAGCAGCGTTTGCCGAAATCAGCGAGGCATACAAGAATCTCTCGGCAGAAGGGGTCATGCCCAAGTTTGTCGGCTATGATACCACAACGTGTGAATCCAAAGTTCTTCTTCTGGTCCAAGACGGTCGGGAAGTTGAAGAAGCGGTAAGCGGCCAGAGCGTTGAAATCGTCACTGAAACAACACCCTTTTATGGTGAGGCCGGCGGTCAGGTTGGTGACAGCGGCAAGATCACCGGCCCGGATTTTGAGATAAAAGTTGTTGACACGATCAAAGATCCGACTGGAATCACCATCCACAAAGGCGACATGGTTTCAGGAAGCATTCAAAAAGGGCAACATGTGACCCTGACGGTCGATAAGACTTCGCGTAGCGAAACCGAGTGCAATCATACGGCCACCCATCTGCTTCATTTTGCCTTGCGGAAAGTTCTGGGTGACCATGTCAAGCAGGCTGGCTCCTTGGTGGCGCCGGACAGGTTCCGCTTCGATTTCACCCATTTTTCTCAGACCACTCCTAAAGAGTTGGCAGAGATTGAAACCATCGTCAACCAGCGAATACGCGATAACGTACCGGTTGAGACCGTGGAGATGGATGCCGAAAAAGCCTTTAAATCCGGTGCAACCGCCCTTTTTGAAGAAAAATACGGCGATTGGGTCCGGATGGTTTCTTTAGAAGACTTCAGCAAGGAGCTTTGCGGCGGAACCCATACAGCGGCCACCGGGAACATCGGTCTTTTCAAAATCATTGAGGAATCGAGCGTGGCTTCCGGTGTGCGGAGAATCGAAGCCCTGACCGGCGGGGCGGCCTTGGCGCATGTCCAAGAAACCGACAAGTTGTTGAATGAAACCGCCCGCCTGCTCAAAGAGCGACCCGACATCGTCCCTTCAAGGATTGAAAAGATGCTGGTTCATCAGAAATCTCTTGAAAAGGAAGTCGAGCGTTTGAAAGCAAAGATCGCCTCCGAAGTGGTCGATGACGTCGAGGCGGACGTTAAAACCGTAAATAATGTCAAAGTGTTGGCTAAAAAGGTTACGGTGGATCAACCGGCGGCTTTGAGGGATCTGGCCGACAGGTTCAAGGACAAGATACAGTCGGGCATCGTGGTCCTGGGAAGTGCCGCCGGCAATAAAGCCATGCTGATCGTCATTGTGTCCAAAGACCTGACCCACCGGTTTCATGCCGGAGAGATCGTTAAGCAGGTCGCGGCCGTTGTCGGCGGCAGCGGTGGAGGAAGACCGGATATGGCCCAAGCCGGTGGAAGCAAACCGGAGAAACTCGATACAGCCCTTGAAAAGGCCTATGAGATTGTGGAGCAGAGCTAAGTACCTTTTAGCACATCGATCATCGAAAAAACCTGCCCCTTGGCGCCTTCTGCCACTTTTTTGTCAAGATAAATCAGTGCATCAAGGGTTCCCTGGGCATAGACATCTCGACCGTTCACATTGTGCGTGAATTCGAATCGGACCGTTTTGTCTTCTGAATAGAGGCTGTAAGTGTGCCATCCATGGCCTTCAAGATATTCTTCAGGGATACCCCAGATGGTTTTCTGTATATTGGGATCACGTTCTTTTTTAATGTCATTTTCAGCAAACGCCAACCCCAGGCTGGTAAAATACCGGACCATCGCCTTTGCGGTTCCGCTGGTGTCTGCCTTTCCTTTTTGATGACTTTCTTTGATCTCGAGAGAGTATCCTTTGAAAAGATCAGGAAAAGTGTTGGCTGCATATTCCATCATGGCTTGAAAACCAACAATTTGCTTGGCCATATTTGGTGCAATGACCCCAAGGGTTGAAGATGCTCGTACTAACTCCTCAAGACCCTGACGATTTCCGCCCGTTGTGCCCATGACAAAAGGAAGTCCATGCCGACAATAAAATTCAGCATTACTGTTGACTGCCGAAGGGTGGGTATAGTCAACGCTCAAAAACAGACCTTCTTTTTCCTTTATGGCTAAAACAGACTGATCCCGGTTTTGGGGCTGAATTAGATCGAAGGACACAGAATCGATGATGGTTTCGGTGTCGGTTATTTCCGGCCCGGTCAGCGATTGTGTAATCAGTTTAAACTGATTGTGTTTAAGGGCATGTTTAACAACATTTGTGGCCATATTTCCGGGTAATCCGTTTACCATGAGTTTAATACGGTTCATCTCGCACCTCCTATTTCCTTAAGAATCGATGTTAAATTCGGAAATTCTGTATTCCCAAAAGAAGAAAGATTATCCTTTAATGATTTTATAGCATTTGGGATATATTTTTCAAAGTATGTTTTGCTCTTTATACGGCTCAGAAAACCAAAGGCCCCCAAAATCTGCAGATTGCGGGTGATGGCACAATATTGATAACAGGAAAGAAACTTATCCGGGTCGATACGGATAATCGGTGAAAGCGTTTCCACGCCGAATTTCAGTAGTATATCTTGAACAGGCCTGGATAAATTAACATAGGGATCAATGAGTAAAGAAGCAAGATCATACTGGACCGGTCCCAGCCGTCCACCCTGGAAGTCAATAAAATAAAAANNGATTGTTTTTTACCATGATGTTTCTGGATTGCAGGTCACGATGCATGAACCCATTAATAGAAAATGTTAATGCCTTGTCTGCGAGAGATCTGAATTCATCTTCAAAATCCTGGAAACGTATGTCCATTCCCAAATAACCCTTTAAAAAAGCATCGACAAAATAACGGCATTCCTTATCAATGATGAGATCCTTGGTATAGTAGGCGGTCTGATAAGTCCAGGCCGGATCAAAATCCTTGTTGCCGTTCACGGTGAGTTTTCCGATGTGCTGTATGAGCAATTTATAGTGTGAGACGATGTTGTCCTGGTTTTTGGTATTTTTTACAAACGCTTGAAAATTAATATCTCCCAAGTCTTCCATGAACACATGGCCGGAAAAGGTATCATAACCATAAATTTTCGGTACCGGTATACCTTTTGCGTGCAGGTGCAGGCCGATGGCAACAAAAGCGTCTGTTTCACAGGTAGAATCACCTTGCCTGATGCCGTGATCAGCCATCACAAGGGATTGATTTCCGCGGTTTACGCGGTACCATGTCCTATCTGATCCATCCCCGTAAAGTTCAGTTCGGACAATGTTGTTGCCCGCCATTTCGGGAAAGGCCTGTTTGAAAGCTTCTGGAGCCATTTTATCGAAAACCGCCTGTTTGTATCTCTCGGGGGTCCCGAGATCTTTCCAGTAGTGATTTTTTGTAATATAAGCACATATTTTTTTATTTTGAGATAGAAGCTTTTTATAACCATCGATAATGCTAAAAAATACATTATCAGGGATTAACTCAAGCAATTCCGGATTCAGAACCTGTATTCCGGTGAAGGTGAGCCTATTATATTCTTCGGACTCGAATGGTTTTGAACCATTGATTGTGGAATCGAAGCGGTCGATTATGGAAAAATGTTCACCAAAATCTTGAATAAAACCGTCTTTATTTAGTGCTACGGTGTTAAACTCCGGATCGTTGTGAAGAACCAGCGTTACTGGATGACAATGATTTAAGTGAAATTCATAAACGCATTTAAAATCTATATCTGTAACAATGTCACTGTTTATGACCATAAAAGGGGTATTATCCCAAAAATCGGCTACGTTCTTTATGGCGCCTCCTGTTCCGAGAATGTCGGGCTCATGACGGGTCATGACGGGGACCGGATATTTTTTTCTGGCCAGGTAGGCATCTATCTTTTGGTGCAGATGATGCGTGTTGATCATAATTGCTTTACAGCCGGAATCTATCAAATTTGAGATCATGATATCCAGCAATGGACGTTTTGCAATGGTGAACAGGGGTTTGGGTGTGTTTTCAGAATATGGCCTTAGTCTCGTACCAAGACCCGCGGCAAGGATGAGTGCTTTCATTTGAATAGAAATAGGCGTTACTTTATATTTTGGCGCCTTCCGATAATGCGCCAAAAACATATTTTACCTTAAAAAAATGCTTTTGGTCTGTTTCATCAAAGGCAGTTTAGGTATTTATGAATGCTGTCGGCATAGAATAATATTTTTTCGTTATCATCCGATCCCTTTACGCCATTGTAAGTAAAAAATTCTATCCCGTTATTGTAATTGATTATGGAGAGAGCTTCAATTCGTTCGATTTCCTTTTTTTTGTACATACGATTTCCGATGGTTTCAATTTTTTTCAATCGCTCTTTTGCTTTAATGGAGTTTTGAGGGTATTTCATAAAATAGTTTAATACGATCCAGTATGATTCAAAATATGGTTTCAGGAATCTTGAGAAAAGTTGGAGTTTTCTAAAGCCGATAGACGTCAGATTGTAAGTGTCAGGCAGTTTAGGGTGCGGCATTAAAAT
>DNGT01000354.1 GCA_003486165.1 Desulfobacteraceae bacterium | reverse complement strand
TGAGAATCGTAAAAATTAATAACTTTCGGCTGGAATTGATTCCAAACGGCCATATCTCGCTGATATACAATCTTGACAAGCCCGGGGCCATCGGAAGTTTTGCAACGCTTCTTGGAAAAAATAACATCAACATCGACCAGATGCAGGTGGGACAGGAAGAGGGCGGCGAATTGAACATCATTTTTCTCAAAACCAATGTGTCGCTTCCTTCACATGTTATTGAAGAAATGCACCAGTTGGAATTGGTTAAGACGGTTACGCCACTAGAATTTGACATATAGTGTCTGTCCATAAATGGCTATTTTGCCCATTCTCTTCGATATGCTCGAAAATTAATCCTCGGAATACCAGTTTGTATGCCTGTGGTTAATTTTCTCGCATGCCTTGACCTTGGACAAAATATCTCATTTCTGGCCAGACACTATTAACATATTAAATTATCATCGATTTCTGCTTGTGGAAAATTGCTCATTTTTGCAACGGAAACTGGATTTTAGTCAAATATTTCATCTCTGGACCTCATCTTTCTCTCCTTTTTTATTTCAATTGCAGGAAAGCGTGTGCTGTGGTACCAAGCGAATGATATCGAAAAATCGGCTAACACCCTACCATTCACCAACAAAAACACAAAACAACGCATAATGATCAAAGATATCAGAGATAAATCCCATATTACTCATGAAGATATCCTTTCATTAAATTTTATCCGGAAACCCGGTGCCTATGTGTTTCGAAAATATCATAAGCAGGGATTGAGATCTCATATCATGGAAGTACTAAATCCCGAGGATGTCTCAAAACAGAACAAAGGAGAAATTATAGACGGGATACGAATTTTTCCCTGGGCCAAGCCCTTAAAGATACTACGAATATTTAGAACAAAATTTTTATCTACCAAAGAAGTTTTTGAAGAGATTAAAAAGCTAAAAATCGTTGAAAAATATCTCCCGGATGATTCATATGCAAAATCTGATGAATTTATGGTGGATTATATCTGGAATAAGAACCGTGATTTCATCCTTTGCGGCCTGCAGGAGTATGTAGAGGGTGAAGTGCTGAATCCATGGGACCCGATTTCCGAACATCAACTGGCCAGTCTTTTTACCTCCATGGAAGGTCATGGATACAATGGGTCGCAAATGACGTCGGAACGACGTATTCACAAATTTTATAAAAAAGTTGAACATTTCACAGCATGCGTCAAAAAAATGATTTTAGAAGCCAACTATGTTCCTGATTTTGCGGGAGTGGAAAATCTTCTCATCACTCCAAACGGAAACATTAAACTTGTAGATATTAACAATATTTCAAAGGTTTTTTTAGGACCGGAAATCAGTTTGGATGATAAAGGGTATCCGGTGTGTGATAAATCCGTTGAAGCCATATCAATGCTTGAAAAAAAACTTTTGGGAAAGCCCATTGATAAAACAGAAATATTATATAAAATATTTCTTGATCCCCAAAGAATCAAGGAGGTGGGTACTTTAGAGGAAAAGTTCCATCTTTCGGCCATGAGCAGGCTGGTCTATCGTTGATCCCACATTTTTGTACATATTCACGGGGGAAGCACACCCCAAGAATACGTAATACATTTTTTACTACTGAATGCGCTAAGGAGGCTACGGATGAGTCCCCGTTATCGATTCGATCGAATGGAAATTGCCGGCTCTTTAGGAGACATGGGAACCCTTCTTCCCATCGCAATTGGAATGATCCTCATCAACGGTTTGAGTCCCACGGGTATGTTTTTTTCCATTGGCATTTTTTATATTTTATCCGGCATGTATTACGGCATTACAGTTCCGGTTCAGCCCATGAAGGTCATCGGTGCATATGCCATTGCAACGGCAATGACTCCGTCCCAGGTTCTGGCTTCATCAGCCTTGATGGGCCTTTTTCTCTTGATTATCGGAGGAACCAACGCCATCACCCTTATCGGCAAGTATACTCCTAAACCGGTGGTCAGGGGCGTTCAGATTTCAACCGGAACGCTCCTAATGGCCCAGGGCGTGAAATTTATGATCGGCTCGTCAAAATTTCAAATGGCGCGGCAAATGGCGGAACCGTATTTGACCATACAGCACATAGGTCCTATGCCGGTCGGGATTGTTATTGGAATCGTCGGGGGTGTTTTGACGCTTTTGCTGCTTGAAAACAGAAAATTTCCAGCCGGGCTTGTCGTCATATTGAGCGGAATTTTTATGGGACTGGTTCTGGGGACTCACGAAGGTTTTGATAAACTTAACATCGGCATTTATTTTCCAAAATTTCTCCCCTTCGGGCTTCCGACCGGTGCCGACTTTACCTTTGCATTTTTTGCCATGGCGCTTCCGCAACTGCCCATGACCATAGGAAACGCCGTTATTGCCAATGCAGATTTATCCCATGAATATTTTGGTAAAGATTCCCAAAAAGTTACCTATCGTTCCGTAACCATCAGCATGGCATTGGCCAATTTGCTAAGTTTTGTGGTGGGCGGCATGCCGCTTTGCCATGGGGCCGGAGGATTGGCGGCCCACTATCGATTTGGTGCGCGCACGGCGGGTTCCAATTTAATGGTTGGAATTTTATTTCTGGCACTTGCTTTTTTTTTCGGCATCCATGCCCTTTCGGTGGTGTATCTGTTACCCATGGCCATTTTAGGGGTATTG
>DNGT01000135.1 GCA_003486165.1 Desulfobacteraceae bacterium | reverse complement strand
CCGGATTCGGCCTCGGCTTCTCCTTTTACAGCTTTCGGTGCCTCTGACGACCATGAAACCTCATGGAGAGATTTCAAATTTGCTTCCTCTTTTAGCAGCGGATGAAAATCAACATCTTCTTCAGCCAACAGCAGCGGTTTCAGGTTGGGATGACCGTCAAAAACAACACCATAAAGATCCCGGGTTTCTCTTTCATGCCAGTCGGCACCCTGATATATATCGGATATAGTTGGAACCTCAAAGCTATTGGACACGGAAACGCGGGCCTTAACTCGATACAGTTGATCATACCTTGCAAATTGATAAACCACTTCCAAGCCGGAGTTACCCTTATCATGTCCTTCATCCGGCCTGACATGAAACCCTGTTACGAAAACCAGGTAAAAACCGAGCTCATAAACTGTTTGGGCAAATTTTCGAACCTGGTTTACATCCAGCACAACTTCCAGGTGAAATCCTCTCTGATCGTAGGCTGTCTCGGTGGCATCAAATCCTTGATTTAGAAAATCTTTTTTATAATCTTTGGTTTCTTTAGCCATTANNTCACCGTTCCGGCCACGATCATTAAATCCGATTGTCTGGGCGATGGTCTGAAAACTTCAGATCCATATCTGGAGATGTCGAAACGGGCCATACCGGTTCCCATCATCTCTATTGCGCAGCAAGCAATGCCGAACGTCATGGGCCACAGTGAATTCGCCTGACACAGTTTCAGGATGGTGTCGGTCAACTTCATGCGCAACAGAGGCCCTTCACCATATTCTCTGCCTTGTTCGACAACCGGTCGGCAGGATTCAGACTTTAAATATGCGGCATATGCATCTAAATCGGGTCTTGTCGGCGAATTTTTATTTTCCTCTCCCACGTAAATACTCCTTTAGCCCAAGCATAAACAACGGCCAGAATCAGAATGCCCAAAAAGATGAAAAACTCCACAATTCCACGAATGCCGGATACCTTGTCAAAGGCCGCTGCAACCGGAAACAGATACAGGATATCGACATCAAATGCGAGAAAAATGAGTGCGTAAAGATAATAGGCAACGCCGTAACGATAGTCCCAGGCTTTTCCGTAGATATCCATCCCGCATTCGTATGTATCCAGAGATTTTTTTTGATGTATTCTTTTGGGGCGAATAACCCAGTTGATGATGAACGGCGCAAATCCTCCAATAAAACCCACAACGAGAAAAAGAAAGATGTACATGTAGTCTAAAAGGGCGGTTTCCGTCATTTCCACGATCCTAAAAAGCCGGTTATTTAGCGCAAAAAAAAAATGCCGTGTGAGGCATTTTAATTGAACCTCATTTGCCAAAGAAGGTTTCTTAATTTCTAAAATCAAAATTGTCAAGAATTGTTTTCGTTGTTTTTCGCAACACGGTGCTGCAAAATTATACACTTTCTGATAGATAAAATAACATGTTGGTTTAAAAACTCAAAAAAACGCATGTGGATTGATGAATTTTAAGAAGAACTTAAGTTTCACACCCCGTGAGCAACACCATATCGCTAACGTCGGTCCATCGCCATATATTTTCAAAAAACGCGCTATGAACCATGATATCAGAGCGTGACCCAATATTTTAGGATGTGTTAAATATTTGAAATCGTTTAAAAAAACTTGCAACACATCCTAAATATTGGGACACTGCGAAACATTGTGCCGTGGATAAACATATCGCCTTTTTTGAAAACATATGGCGATGATTTTTCACTGCTAACATCTGATGAAAACACAACCATAATATGAGCTTAAATAAACATTTAGGTGCGAAACTTGAGAAATGAAAAAATGCCCTACGGTGACAGGATTAACAGCAGCTTTTGTTTTGGTCTTTGACAGGTTCGTTCTTGGTTTCGATGACACAGCAACAGGAGCTTTCTCTACCCAAAGCTGAATTGATAACAGCCGCAGCGCAGCCAACACCTGCTTGCACAGTGAGCGCTTCCGTGGGACAATTCATTGCACAAGCCCCACACTCCATACAGGCATCTTTGTTTGCGATCCGGACACGTCCGTTGTCCATGATGAATACGGCATGGGGACAAACCACCATACACATACCGCAACCCGAACAATTTTTCTCGTTTAATTGAAGCGTTACAACATCTTTTAAATAGATCATCTTTTCCATTTTCATCGACCTTTAAAAGACCCTAATTGAACGAAAGTCGAGGATGCCCCATATTCAAGGCATCAAGGGCGAAGTTGTAGTCGACTACTGCGAGCCCTTGATAACGAAGAAGATGGGTATCTTCGGCTTTCCTGAAAGGCAAACAAAATAGGATTTTTAAATGAATTTATATCACATTTATATTCGCATTACAAAAATGCATCTGAATTGACTAAACTGCATAACAAATCAAATACATAAAATATTTTTTCTATTTTGTTTACGGTCAATTAGGGTAAGACAAATCTCGATCCCACCCAGAGTGTCAATCCAGCCACTCCTCCAACAATTTCAAGGGGTACAGCCCATCGCATCTCTTTTCTGACACCGGAAAGAGACGTGTATGTCGAAGCGCCGGTAAAATTCATAGCAAGATAGGCCGACAACGCCGGCGCCAGAAAGAACCAGGCCAGGATATTCATATAATCTTTCCGAATGTTAAGATAAAACGCTCCGAAAAGAGTGATAAACAATGTTATTATCAGACCCATAATCAAACCTTTCTGAGAAAAGGCTCGACCTGGAAGCCATGGCAAAAGAATGGGGGTTAGAACTGCCCCGGCCAACAGTGCACCCAATAAATTGAGTATGGCAAAGAGCCCTTCGTTCAATACACCGTTCCAAAATCCGGAAGGTGCGCCCAGCCCTCCCAATAAGAAAAAAGCCGGCAGTATCAGCAATGACCATTTTAAAGCGCTGACCAGTTCAACAGGTATTAAAACCACTCTTTCAGGCATAGTAAATGTCTTTCGTCGCATGTTGGGAGTCGCCTTCATACCGGCATCCAGGAAAGCCGGCAAATCTGTGGCCTGAATGGGACCGAAAATGACTTTAAAACCGATGAATTTTTTCACCTTATGGGCTGCGACACCTGGGCCTGCCAGTTGGGGTAGAATCAACTCTCGATGGGATACCACACGATTCAATTGGCTAAATTCGACACGCCGAACCAGCTCGTCTGTTCCAAATGTCCCCTTCCCGGCCGCACACCACACATTGATACCCTTGGTGTCCAGAACCAGAATCCATGCAGGCCGGTTGGAAAGAGCTTCACGCAATCGGTCAAAACTCATTTTGTAATTGGCGGTAACCAGAACAGGTGATCGTTCATTCGGCTCCCCGAGAGCATAAAGACCGGGATCCACCGTATAATGCATGCGGCCCACNNTAGGGAGGCTCAACTGAGCCTTTTCCTGCTTAGGTCAGCAACCCGTATCCGTCGATGTCAACAGCCCTTGGTCTTGAACGGGTCGATTTTTTAACAGATCAATAGAGTCTAAAGCCATACGATGTTCCTCTGTTTAGGCTTGCAAATTCAGCTCAGGCTGCCGGATAATTAATCTCTTTGAGTTTTTCTTTGATTTGTTCCAGCGTGACAGGGGATTCAAATTCAACCGTGATGCTTTTATTTCCAGGATCACCTTCCACGGTTTTGACGCCTTCCAGTTCATTCAACTCATTCTTGATCGACATCACACAATGGCCACAGGAAATGTTGGGTATGGAAAAGGTTTCTTTTGCCATTTTATGCTCCCTCCTCAGGGTTCACCTTACTAAATAATGCTACAATGTGGCTGTGTCAACCTGAAAAAATTGTAATAGTTTAGTTCGTTGAAACAAATCGATTTTAAAGGAGCTTCAGGTATGATTAAATTTATGGATGGAAATTGAATAGTGTCTGTCTATAAATGAGATATTTTGTTCAAGATCAAGGCATGCGAGAAAATTAACCACAGGCATATGGTTGATATTCAGAGGATTAATTTTCGAACATAACGAAGGGATTGGACAAAATAACCATTTGTGGACAGACACTAACTATCTGTGTTTATCAACCCTTATGCGGCTACTGATGCAGGCGTGACAGGAACCCGAGCGGATTCTGGCTGCATCGGTTAATGAGAAAACGCCCACAATGTTCTGGGGATCCTTTTTTTGAACAAAAAGGCGGTGAACGTCGCTATAAATCATTTTGCGGATGGCATCTTCTAAAAAGTCATCTTGGCTGCATGTAGCTACTGGAGCTGACATGATGTTTCCTGCCGCCGCTTGAGAATCGATTCCGTGCTTATAGCTGAGCGCCAGATCTGTTTTAGACACGACGCCGGAAGGTATATTTTCTCTATCGACAATCAGCACCGCCCCAAAACGATATTTTGACAGTTCTTCCATAATACATACTAAGGATTCATCTATGTAGTTGGCCTTTACCGAGGGTGTCATCACTTCTTTCACTTTATAGCGTCGAATAGTAACATTTGGATGTTTTTTGTGTTTTTGTTTTAGATGGCTGTATTCACAGTCATGGCAATACTGATATAACAGCCCGACAATATCAGGGTAGGCAAGGGCGCCGACAACATGATCAGAATTTTCCTCGGTGACATACAACCGATAAATCCCTCTGGATCTCATTGTATTCAGGGCGGATTCCAGTGAATCATCAGGCCCGCAAAACAGCGGGGGGGAACTCATGATGTTGTCAAGGGGGGTTTTAAGAGACAAACCAGCGTAGTAGGCACTCATAATATCGGTTTTGGACACGACGCCGGACGGCCGGCCGTTCTTGTCCATGGCGAGAAATGCGCTTATTTTGTATTTGATCAGGGACGTAATACCGCGATCAATTGTGGCATCCTGTGGAAGAGAAACCACCTGTTTTCGCATCGCGGCACTCACCTTAAGACCGGACAATGTTTCTTTTTTCATGACCGCCATAAATTTGCTTAAATTAAGTCGTTTTAAGGTGTTATGAATTTCCCGCAGGGTGGAGAACTTGAACTGCAACAGCGAGCGCTAACCTCGCAACTTGCTGGGGGGCTAGCGAGCGAATATAAAATTAACAGAATTCCTTACAGTCGAAGATTCCCTGCAGCTTGCTGCAGGGAGCTTCAATTAAGACCACAACTCTATTCGATGCCCCTCAGGATCGAAGATGTAAAACGCACGCGCACCCCATATGGGTTTGATTGGACCGGTTTCTATGCCGATCTCATGTAACTGGCGATGAGCGGCATCAACGGTTTCAACTTGAAATGAGAGGGTAATTCCAGAACCTTTTGAGCTTTGAATAGATGTGCTGGTAGCATTGGCGATACTTAAAAAAGTGTTGTCAATCAATTGAAACTCCACCAGCCATTCGGCTTCGTGATTGACACTGAGTTTTAACACATCACGGTAGAACTTGACGGTGTCGTCCCAGTTTCGACAGTACAAAATGGTGTTGATGCGTTTGATACCGCCTCCAGGCATCAGTCCTCCTTTAGCACGCTAACATTGATTCAGTTTGGTAAAGCTGAAAAAAGATAAGATGAACACCCTCATCTCTATAACATATCTAAATTAATAGATTAATTAAGCTTGATTATATTTTTCTTGACAAAAAATACCACTTTGTGTCACAAAATATCAATGTGAATTTACCGTTTCGATAAAGTTTGAATGAAAATATTGAGGGTTTATTGCTATGTTATTAGACAAATTTATCAAAGCGGGTCAAGACTTTTTAGNNGGCAATGCGCCGGTGGACATACTCGAAAAGGAAATCATTGCAACCCGTGAATACACGGATGCGCCGTTCGGTGTCAACCTGATTACCATTGCACCGGTTTACAAAGATCAGTTGCAGCTTGTTTGCGATATGCACTGTGAACTGGTGATGTTCGCTGGTTCTATCCCCAAAGATACGGAAATACAACAGGTCAAAGATACAGGCGCCAAGGTAATCTGCTTTGCCCCAACCGCCCCCCTTGCACACAGGCTTATCAAAATGGGTGCTGATGCGCTCATGATTGAAGGCGCGGAAGCCGGCGGTCATATTGGACCGGTTTCACTGTCGGTTCTTCTCCAGCAAATCCTCTTTGAAATAGACAGCGTGCCTGTTTTTGTGGCCGGCGGTATTGCCACCGGCCGTATGATGGCCCATCTCTTGATGATGGGGGCGGCGGGAATCCAGATGGGAACCCGTTTTGTCATGTCGGAAGAATGCAAGGCGCATCCTAAATTTAAAATGGTATTCAAAAAAGCAAACGCCCGGGATGCGGTTGCAACACCTCAATTTGACAGCCGACTGCCCGTCATCCCTGTCAGGGCTTTGAAAAATAAAGGCAGCATAGAATTTTCGAAACTTCAGATTGAACTCATGGATAAACTCGAGAAAAAACTCATAGATCAGCAGCAGGCACAATATGACGTGGAGAATTTCTGGGTGGGAGCC
>DNGT01000137.1 GCA_003486165.1 Desulfobacteraceae bacterium | reverse complement strand
TTCCTTATCTTGCCACCACCTATCGCGAACAAATCAATTTCAGGAGTATCGATCCGTCTCCTGCACTTCGACAGGTCCTGCCTTTGACCCAAAGAGTTCGCCTGCATCGCTTTGTGAAATCGCCTGAAGAAGTCCAAAATGAAAGTTTCCATTTCGGGGATTCGGGTAAGGTATCTGTCGGTGAAATCACGGAGATATATTTAGCGCTTTGCGGGGATCTGCCAGACAAAATTCCGGATAAAGACCACCTGGGCTTCAACGCCGGGGCCGTCATCAACGCCGTGCACTCAACCGAAAATCCTTCTCCGGAACTCGAAAAGGAACAGTTAACGCCGATTGATCGTGCCGCCCAAATGGCATACGCCCTGATCGATTCGATGAGCTTTAAAACTTACAGCGGCCGGGTCGCTTTAAAGGGCGGGATGCTTTTTCTAATGAAAAACGGATATCAATTCAACGGCGACATGCTGGAAAAAAGTTGGCCTCAAAGCTACTTTTTTACCACCCTAAGGGATTGGTTTCGGTCGATAAACACCCCGGTCGTCGCGAAAACTAATCACACACCAAAGGGAAAAAAACAAATAACCATTAACGAATAACGTCTGATGGAAGTTTGAGACAATCAGGGTTAGACCCAACACAAACAAAGGAGGAATTAGTTATGTTCAAAAAAATTCTAGCTATTGATGATGAGCTCGACACGTTGACCTTTTATTCAGAGGTCTTAGAGGACGAAAACTACTTGCCCATCACCGCTGTAAACGGGCAAGAGGGTTTGGATAAAGCGCGGGAACACCGGCCCGACCTGATCATCTTAGATATCATGATGCCTGAAAAAGGGGGCATGAAGACATATAAGGAATTGAAAAAAGATCCGGATTTAAAGGACATTCCCGTCATCGTCATTACTGGTATTTCCAAAATGGTCGATTTTAAAAGTTTGATGAACCGAGGTTCCACCGGCAACATTCCGCCTGCCGGTCACCTAGTTAAACCTCATAACGCCGATGAGTTGATTAAAGCGATTCGGGAGGTTCTGGGGTAAGCTGGGACTCAATTGCCCAGAATATTTCATAATAATGTTCGAGAGGCCATTTTATTAAGGAAGGTTTTTTGCGACAATGTCGTATAAAAATCAACCTAAAAGATATCAGATCCACGCGAAACGATAAAAAGTCTGAAGGCTTGGCAACAATCCGTGAACATTCAACTTAGATTTTTCATTAATGCCAATTCTTCAGGAGGCATTTTCGATTTTGTCAGAACAACGATAAGATCAAAGGCGTGTTGTTGTTCCTCGCCGCTGTTCGAATACTTGAGCAGTAGCAGCTGGGTTTCATTGCCTTTTTCAAGAGATACCGTAGAGCCTATCACCATAGTAAGACCTTGAATCATTTGGGCCGTGGTAAGGACTTTTTCTTCAAAAGACGGGCAAAACGGTGAGATCAAGGTGACCTGGAGGCCTCCGGTATTGTCAAGAGCGATAACGGATGCTTCATCCCGGACATCAAGCTCGAAAGAAGATTCGCGTCATTGTCATTTGGATTTTCTTGGGAAATGGCCATGTTTCGAGGAATCCTCGCGTCCAATGAAGAGAAATGCGGCGCAATAGGAGCAATAGCATCACGGATTTAAAATTCTTGATGGTTTAAACGAAGCGGGTTTTGCAGTCAGAGCTTTCTATTTTCAGACATTTGCAGAGTACACCCCTGTGACGAGCGAAAACCAGAGTAAAGCTCTTTCACACGGTGATTTCCCAACTGGATCTTGTCTCAGTTTGCGACCGTTGGCGAAGTCCGTGAAGCTGTTGGGAACGAATCCGCTGAAATTACGCTCACCGTTCTTGAGGGCATGTCAATAACACCCTACAAGTATCTATTTCCACTATAAATTGAGATATGGTACGTAGGCATCTAAAAAATAATTAGCATTTATTTTTTATGACAGTGTGCCATAAAATCATTTTTTATACATACTAAATTATTGTGATATCATCAATTCCAGTCGGGCATATCAATATGTGATACCCATTCCGTATAGTGATGCAGGAATTTAGGGCAATAAATTGAGTGCAGACTGTGGAATATGGGGTTCTTATGGCCTGAGATACCTTGCAAATATGTCGAATCACCATGATGTCAATATCATGTGATACTCATTACATATGCAATTCAAGCTGCAAGCCAATGGTCCTCTCATACTATTTTTTGAGGTTAATTCTCCAATTCCTAAAAATTGCTGGATTCCAAATCATATGGATTTATCGTTCCCGGGTAATTTTTTCGCCTGCCAGCCAGTGGTAGGGTCTCCAATAGATATCATGCACCCACTGTGTTGCATTCCGACCTTTTTCTCCAACACTGGAGAAGAGGGAGTATAGTGTGGGCACAACGATCAGCGTCAAAAACGTTGCCACCATAAGCCCGAAAATCACCACAATGGCCATGGACCGCCACCACTGGCTCGACTCACTCACCCAGGAAATTGCCAGATGACGAAAGTCGAATGATATGCCGGTCACCATGGGGATAAGCCCCAGGATCGTGGTAATGGCGGTGAGCATTACCGGTCTGAGCCGGGTAGCGCCGGCGCTGATTATCGCTTCTTTGAGAGCCATTCCCCGTTCTCTAAGCTTGTTAATGTAGTCGATGAGAACGATGGCGTTGTTGACCACCACGCCGGCAAGGGATATGATACCCACGCCGGTCATGATAATGCCAAAGGGTTGTTTGAATAAGGCAAGGCCTAAAAAAGCGCCGCCCAGGGAAAGAATCACCGACGTCATGATGATAAAGGGCTGAGACACGGAGTTGAACTGGCTGACCAGAATTAAAAAGATGAGAAAACAGGCCACCACGAAAGCCTTGCTCAAGAAATCTTCAGACTCCTTTTGAAACTCGTTTTCGCCGGTAAACCGAAGGGTGTAACCGGGTGGGAGGGGAAACTGTTTCAACAGCATTTCAGCTTCGGCCCGGGCCACAGGGCCGGGAATTTTGGCTTCGTCCACATTGGCTTTGACCGTCACTACCCGTTCGTTGTTGATGCGGACGATATCGCCGACACTGCCGCTGTATTCCACCGTGGCCAACGTTGACAACGGCACCATCTCGCTGTTGGGTGTGGGAATCATCAGTTCTTTCAGCACGTCGGTGACCCGCCGATTTTCCTCCGGCAGCTGCACGGTGATGTCATAATCTTCGTCACCCTCACGAAATGATGAGACGTCAAGTCCGTTGTATGCTGTTTTCAATGCAAAACCGATCATGTCCGTGGTCAGCCCGAACAATGCCGCCTTCTGCCGATCCACCTCCACCTTGACCGAAGGCGTGCCTTCCACAAAGTCATCTCGAATGTCCTTAACGTGGGGTATCCGGGAAATGACGGCCCGAATCTCTTTGGCGATGTTCCCCAGCATTTGAAAATCATCCCCGGCAATTTCGATATTGATGGGCGCGCCGGTGGGCGGACCTTCTTCCTGAACGGCTACGGTGATTCGGCCGCCGGGAATATTTTTCACGCGTTCGCGAATCACATCCACGGTGTCTGACGACGATGTCTTGCGCTCCTCCATTTCCAGAAACCTAATGCCAACATGGTTGGGTGCATTGGCGTTAAAGATGGAATTGGCGGATGAAGTGATGGCTTTGATATAGATATTCTCGATATTGTCGAGGTCACTGGGCCCGGAAAAGATTTCACCATTGGCTTTTTCATGCGTTTTGGTTGACAGTGCCTCAAGATACCGGCTATCGCTGTCAGCCGTCGATTCGAACAGTTTTTCTTCTGGGACTCCGGCAACTGTCATCTCGATACGCCGCATGATTCGATCGATGTAGTCGATATCCGCACCTTCCGGAACGTCTAGGTTGACGTACATGGATTTGGGTTGAATGTCCGGGAAAAATTCCACTGGTTTTTCAATGCCCACCGCCAGCATCCATGTTTGAATAAAAAGAATCAATATGGCAAATGCAAATCCCGTCACAATAATCGGTCGACGCAAAGAGAAGGCAAGCACTGCGGAATAGAATTTTAGAATTTTGCCCTTAATCTCGATGGGTTTTTCACCGGCTGCTTCGATCTCTTCAGCGCTTATTGCCATGGGTTGGTTGTCATTTTTTTTAATTTTCATGAAAAACGAAGCCAATGCCGGATTGATTACCATGGCCACAAACAAACTGGAAGAAAGCGTAACGATGAGGGTCAGCGGCAGATAGCTCATAAATTCGCCCATGATTCCGGGCCANNCCCAGAATATGAAGCACGATAAAGGAAAGCAGCATGGAAAAGGGGATGGCAAGACTGACCAAAAATGCGTTTCGCAAGCCCAGGGCAAAAAAGAGAACCACCACCACCAGAATAAGGCCGGAAAGGATGTTGTTCTCAAGATCGGCCACCATGANNGCCCTTATGGGTACCCATGACCAGGCCATAGATTTCAGCAGGTGTGCGAAATTCGCCGGGCACCCGCAATTGAAAGCGGCCTTGGCCCAGACGGATGGCACCCCCCGAAGTGTTCTGGTTTTCGCTGTACAGGATTTGCTGGAAGGTGGGAATAGACATCCCGTAATAGGCGAGTTTTTCAGGAAAAACTTCCACTCTGATTTCCCGTTCCAACCCGCCGGTGACTTCTGCTTCGAGCACGCCGGGAATGNNAAGGATCATCCTCCAGATCCGTGGGCAGTTCGCTTTTGGCCTCGTCCACTTTATCTTTTACATCCTGCAGGGCTTTGTCGATGTCGGTGCCGGTAACGAACTCGATGTTGATTGAGGAAAGCCCCTCACTGCTTACGGATTGGATCTTCTTGACGCCGTCCAGGCCTTTGAGCTTTTTTNNAAGACAATGATTATCACGGCGAGCACCATCACGGTGATGCTTTTGTTGACGGCGGTATCGGAAACGATCATAGGGCTGTTCCCTCTTTCTCGGAAACCACCCGGACAACGTTAACTTTTTGCCCTTCCTCTACGTTACGGTGGCCTTCGACAATGACCCTGTCGCCCGGCGTAAGGCCTTTTTTGATTTGCACTTTCCAATCTTCAAGGATTCCCAGTTCCACAGGCCTCCGTTCGGCCAATCCGCCTTTCTCCAGGTAGACAAATTGTTCTTGGTTTCGGGTGATGACCGTATAAAGCGGAACACTCAAGCTGGCCTTTGCCACTTTTTTAACGATCTCCGCCCTTACGAACATGCCGGGTAAAAGCATGCCGTCGGGATTGGCGATGGCCAGTTCCAGCTTGTAGAGCCGGGCAATATTCTCCGGTGAAGCGGCGAGGACATGCTTTCGACCTTTAATTTTGAGGTCGTTTAGAGCCTGTACCGTAAGTTCTACGGTGTCGATATTACGCACGGTGGGTACATCCGATTCCGGGATACCGATCACCGCTTTGACCCTGTCGATTTCGAGAATTCGTGCAATGGGATCAGCCACACTCAAAAGCAGCCCTTTTTTGGCATCCAGCCGCCGAATTACACCCGACATCGGTGAGGTGATGGTACAGCGTGAAAGATTTAGCTCGGCTTTTTCCATTTCAGCCTTTGTGGTTTGCACCTGGGTTTCATTTTTCTCGAATTCAGATTTGGCAATCAGGCGCTTTTCAAACAACTTCTCAAATCGCTTCAAATTCGCATGCGCCATTTGGTAGGAGGCTTTGGCGGCGTCGAGGGCGATCTGGTAATCGGTGGGATCAATGCGTGCGATCACCTGCCCTTTGGTTATTTTATCGCCTTCAAAAACCGGGACCTCGATGACCTCGCCGTTGATTTTGGCTAAAAGTTCAAGATCTGTCCACGGCTCAATGGCGCCCGGCAGATTGATCCGGTCGCGGATCGTAGTGGGTTGTAAATCCAATAGCACGACATTGGTGGGTGGTCGCTCGTTGGCTAGAGCATTGGCCTGTGCCTCTGCCATGTTCGTTTTTTTCGCACTGATGACTGAAAAAAGAATCATGATGATAACCACAGTTACCATCAATAAAAGAAGGGGCAAGGCATTCCAGATCATTTTTACGATTCTACCCCGTCTGGTTTGAGGTTCTATTTCTTTGGCATGCATTTGTTTACCTCTTATTTTTCGGCGATAGGCCTTCCATGGCCTGACTCAGCAACTTTTGGAGGGCTTGTTCTATTTCCTGTTCGCTTTGAAACCGGCGTTCATACCAAGCGGACAGAACAATGATGTATAACGCATAAAAATGGCCGGATATATACAGAAGCTCCAAATCGTCACGCAGTTCGTTGCGCGATATCGCCCGGGTAAGGATGTCTCCCAGGGCGCTGAGATACCGCTCTGAGATATCATTTGATTTTTCTATGGTCAGTTCTTTGGGAAAAACCATTTCTCTGGTCAGAATGCGGCCGAAATCATAGTTTTTCGTAACATACCGGAATTGACCCATAAACAACGTTAGAAGTTGCTCCTTTAATGGGGCGTCAGGATCTCTTTTTTGTGCGAGTTCAGTAAAAACAAAATCGATTTGATCTTCGCAAAAGGCCAGAAAGATTTCGTTTTTGGTATGAAAATAACCATAAATAGTGCTCTTGCCGACACCGGCTGCCTTGGCCAGTTCACCAACACTTGTATGATTAAATCCCTTTTCGGAAAAAAGCTCGATGGCGGCATTCATTATTGCCTGCCGTGTTTTTTTCTTTTTTAGTTCTCTAAGACCACTCATTTATTCTTCCTTATTTGTAAAAGTCGACCATAGTCGGAAATTTAGTCATTATCGGGGGGTTTGTCAATAAAAAAANNATTCACAAAATTTATGTAATTTACTTCACAATTTAACCGCTATTTGTTTGCCGTTTTATTGTCTGGAAGAATTTAAATGGTATTTGACCATGAAGTGTCTTGAAATCAGTAAAAACTGCCCTTGTCGTAAAGGCGAAGATTGCGTTAACGGCCTTAAATGCAGCGAGAGAAACTGTTTTCTACTAAAATTTCATAGGGCTGAAACCGGCGATACATATGTATACAGGTAGTATGTCTTCAAATACCACATGATTTTACCTTAAATTTTTCCCCGGCATGCTGCGTTGTATTGTAGATTCTATAAATTAAAGGTGCGAAATTTGAGTTTCTGATGTTTTAATTTTTTACGAGTTCGTCAACTTTCATCCTCCTCCCCATCATACCGTCGTTTATTGCCACAATATATTGTAGGACTTTTTTTTCTTGACACACAATAGGCTATATAATATGGTATGTAAAATTAAGATCTTTTTCACATATTAACCTTTAACTTGGTGGATATCATGATGAAAGAGGTCCTTAAATATCCATTTAAAGCCTCCATAGGGATTCAACGTCCTTTTGGGGGCTTTTTTGATAGCATAAATGATATTTTATGAAAAAGGAGGGAATGATGAGGATTATTTCCATTGCCAACCAAAAAGGAGGATGTGGCAAAACAACGTCCGCTATTAACCTGTCTGCATGCTTGGCACACAAAGGACGAAAGGTACTTCTCATCGATATGGACCCACAGGGACATTCTGCGATAGGTTTAAATATCCATGCCAGCGAGTTGGAAAAAACAGTTTGCGACACACTTTACGATTCAAGTGGCGATAGAGCAGTTCTCAATGACGTGACGATTAAAATTGATGACAACTTTGATATCGCTCCATCAAATATTTCCTTAAGCGCTTTAGAACAACATCTTTCCAGGGCAGAGGGCAGGGAGACCAAGCTAAAGGAGGCAATTGACGGCGTAAATCAAAATTATGATTACATCATCATTGACTGTCCGCCAAGCCTTGGACTGCTGACGTTTAATTCTCTCATTGCTTCGACGGAGGTGATCGTTCCTATTGAGATGAGCTTGTTTTCACTGCATGGGATTAGCAAACTGTTGAAAATAATAGATCTGGTTCGGGAAAAAACAGGGCATGAAGTTCGGATAAAGGTTGTTGCGACGATGTTTGATAAGCGGACAAGAATCTCAAAAGAAGTTTTGGAGGATATACAAAAACATTTTCAGGATTCTATGTTCATAACAGTTATAAATACAAATGTTACGTTAAAGGAAGCCGTGAGCTTTGGCAAATCCATAGTTGACTATGATCGAAACGCCCCCGGATTCAGAGACTATATGGCTCTTGCAAAAGAAGTTATCGCAGAAGAAAAAATTCTCGGTAAGCGGCCTGCTAAACGAAAAAAGGCTTTTGCCTCAGCGGCTATGGTCGAAAAGCAATTTATCTTCGATGCTCCGAAAGCAAGTTGCGTCAAAATAGCCGGAACCTTCAACAATTGGAACACGTCCGAAGCGTCTCTCATGGAACGTAAAAGAGATGGGACATGGTCAAAATGTGTCTATCTTGCACCGGGCACATACCAATACAGGTTTCTTATTGATGATGAATGGGTTGCAGATCAAAACAATGCCAACCAGGTTAATAATCCATTTGGAGGTAAAAACTCCGTAATCAAGATTTAGGGGAAAAATGGCAAAAAAAAGCCTTGGTCGGGGACTCGATGAGATTTCAGACATATTTTTATCAACCCGGAAAGATAAAGAACTGCGAAACGGATTCTCTTCAAAAAAGTTGAGAGAGACAACCTGTGAGTGTTGTGCTCACATCATTAATGATTCCAATAACGCGTCAAAATGCAAAATTTTCACTCTTAACAATGAAACATACGGAGTTCGTTATATAAATACGATATCGCTGACGAGTGGAAGCTATTGCGAATATTTCGAGCCGGTTTTTCAAGAAAAGGCAGACAACAGTTTTGTGGCCAGGGAGACATCGTCAGATAATACCCAAATCAATTGTGATATCGAAGAAAGTGTGACTATCCGCAGAACTATCACATATCCAAACACGGTGAAAGCTCAACAAGATATTCTAAAATCCCTTTCCAAACATCTTGAAGAGAATTACAGCGTAAGGAGCATTGAACTGAGAAAAACAGACAGGATCTCCCGGCTAGGAATGAAAAAATGTACAAAAGAGATCATAACCATTTTTATTAATGGAGGAACAGGTAATGGCAACCACAATTGAAATTAATAAAAAGTACCATGAGAAAATGCCTTTGGAAAAAAAAACGGCGTTCTTGTTCGAGTATAGAAATAAATCATATACCGACAAATTGGATGATAAGTACCATGTGCTAAAACGAAATATAGGCTTCGCATGGTTTGATAGGATGTTGGAAGATTGCCGAAATGAAAAATGCCCGGGCTATTTTTCCGATGATATTTTTTATGCGTTAACTGATATATCTCTCGAAGGGTACGTTCTACAAAAAGCCTATTATTTTTCGGGAGCCGAGGTTGGAATTAGCGATAAAGAAAGATATTTTAAAGCACTTGGAAGAATCGATAATATATTGGTCTGCAAAAAGAAAACAAAGTTAAACATTAATTTGTTTAACCATGATTCAAGGCAAATTTACTACAAGACAGAAAAAAAATCACCATTCTACCAGTCTGCCAGGCTTCGAAAAGCCTATTGGAGTTATTTAAAGAATTATCCGAACAACGATCAAATAGAAGACTATTTTTCAACATGTGGATTTATAGACAAGATCCATAGAATTTATAACAAAAAAAAATGTACGTCAGAAGACCTTGAAAAATATAAAGAAATATTGTCTGAAAATCATCATATTGCAAACCCTTTAGATTTATATCGGTTTTGTGTTGTTAGAAAAAAACAAGTTTAAATTGATGATTATTTTTGCGCTAAAAAAGTCCGGTGTTCTGTTGATATAGTGTTATTAAACCTATTGTTGAAATAACTGTGCCCGGACCTGTTTTTTCCCTTCAAAACGCTTCAAGATTTCATCATATTCAAAAAACCCGGCGACGAATTGCAATTCGATAAAATCAATAACCTTTCATGCATTTTCCCTCCCTACATATCATGCAGGGTTTCACGCATGGCATTTGCCGTCGAAGACAACAGTGTCAGGCGATGTGCAGCAAATTTTTTGACCATCTCATTTTTGTGATTACAAATCAATCCACATGTCGGCCTCGTTGCCGCAATGGCTGCATACGGCATGCCCTTTGGTTTTGCCTTTTTCTTCGGGGGCCGTGGATGGTTCCAGATGTTCTTTTGTGTGTTCCTCCAAGGAACAGGTGATCATCATTTCGGCTTCATTGCCACAGTTTTCACATTTACAGACTTGCTTGAATTTTTTTTCAGACATTTTCTTCTCCTTACATTTCAGAATAAGAGGGGTCTGTAATGAAGACCCCTCTGTAAGAAAACAATTCTTAGCTGTTGCTTAAACAATGGGCGGCGTTCCAGATTGTATTGAAATGGCGCCCCCATATGTTGCCCATAGCTTCCGTGAGCATTAAAAACATCTGTCAATTCGTGGCCGGTTATCGCTTCCTGATCATCCGATTTGCGGTTCAGTATAAGCTACAGAAGCCCTCGAGGACGTTTATGCTACGATCAGACAAGGTCGAAGCGGTCAAGGTTCATTACCTTGTTCCACACCGCGACAAAATCGTGCAGGAACTTCTCCTGGGAGTCCTCACATCCATAGACTTCCGCCAAGGCCCGGAGTTGGGAGTTCGAACCGAAAATGAGGTCGACACGGGTGCCGGTCCACTTGAGTTCGCCCGTTTCGCGATCACGACCCTCGAACACGTCTTCGTCTCCCGAGGTTGCCTTCCACGTTGTGCTCATGTCGAGCAGATTCACGAAGAAGTCATTGGTGAGCGCTTCCGGGCGCTTGGTGAAGATGCCGTGCGGCGATCCGCCGAAGTTGGTCTTCAGGACACGCATTCCGCCGATGAGCACCGTCATCTCGGGCGCCGTCA
>DNGT01000156.1 GCA_003486165.1 Desulfobacteraceae bacterium | reverse complement strand
CGATAAGCCTGTCGATTTTCTCGGGCTCGACGGGTTTATTCAGATATCGACGAATGCTTCTGCGTTTTTGAACCAGGGATAAGAACATATTAAATTCCTCCGACTTGTGTAAAATTCAGATTATCATTCAAATAATGACGCAACTATGATAAAGAATTGAATTATAAAGTCAATTCGATTTTTTTGCAAGGACGCTGACGATTCATAATGAAAATATTGCTGATATATCCCTACTGGCTCGAAAAACGGGCCGACATCCAAGATGTGATCGTTCCTCCCATCGGTATCTATTACGTCGGTTCTGTCTTAAAAGAGAACCATTACGATGTGGAAATATTGAACTGGTGCAGGATGAATGAAACGCCCGAAGCCATCGAAAAAGTCCTGTTTGAAAAAAAACCGGATATCATCGGGTTTTCTATTTTACAGGCCAACCGATGGGGCGGCATCGAAATCGCCAGAATTGCAAAACAGATTCATCCTAAAGTGAAAATTGTTTTTGGCGGGGTAACACCGACCTTTTTGTGGAAACATTTTTTAACCCATTTTCCCCAAATCGATTTTGTGGTTATCGGTGAAGGCGAATATTCGTTTTTAAATCTCGTGAAATTTTTAGAAAATAATCAGGAACATNNCAAAATATTTTGAATACCAGCATCTGTCCCTGACCCGTGGTTGCCCGGGCAAATGCGCGTTTTGCGGATCGCCGAAATTTTGGGGCCCTAAAGTTCGATTTCATTCTGTGGAATACTTTATCGACGAACTCGAGCGTCTTTACAAAAAGGGCATCAACTTTTTCTATTTCTCCGATGATACCTTCAGCGTTGACAAAAATCGGGTGATCGAAATCTGCAAAAAAATACTGGAAAAAGGGTTGAAAATCACATGGGTGGCCATCTCACGCGTTAATTATATGAGTGAAGACATCCTTAGCTGGATGAGAAAGGCCGGCTGCATTCAGATCAGCTACGGTGTGGAGAGCGGCTCGAAAAAAATCAGAAATCTTTTGAACAAGAAAATTAAGAACGATGACATTGAAAAAGCGTTTGCCATGACGTTGAAATACGGTATTTTGCCCCGCGCCTATTTTATATATGGCTGCCCCGGAGAGACACACCAGACCATTTTCGAAACCATTGATCTTATCAAAAAAATCAAACCGCTGGTCATCCATTTTTTTGTTCTTTCGCTGTTTCCCGGAACTCGCCTGTACGAGGAATATAAGAAAAAAATGAAGATCACCGATGATATCTGGTTAAACAACATCGAGGACATCAAGTATTTTGAAACCGATCCCAAATTATCCCGAGAAGATGTCCTCTTGTTTGGGAAGACATTGCGAACCCGATACCATGAACTGATCCCCCAAATTGTGGATGCCATTGAACTTGTCGATAATAAGGAATTTTATCCTCTGCATGCTGATTTTTGCTCCAGACTCGGGATGACCTTTGATCACGGGGATTACGCCAACAATGACGCAATTTTGGGAAAAGAAAGAATTGCTGAAAAATTATACATAAAGGCGTTAACATACCACCCGCATCCAAGTGCTTATCTTGGATTGGGTATATTGAATCAAAAGAAAAGCGCCTATCATGAATCCATTAAAATTCTATCAAAAGGAGTTCAGTATTTTCCGGACAACGAGCAACTCAATATATGTCTCGGTGTAAGCCACATGAATGTGGAGGACTTTAAAACCGCGCTGTCGTTTTTTTTAAAATTTCAACATTCAAAACAGGCACTGGAATTGATCATTAACTGTTACCGCGCATTGAATGACGTTGAAACAGCATCAACCTATCAAAAAAAACTTGAGTCATAATGTATGACACAAAAAAGAGCCATTTCTGTTAAACTCGCAGTTGTTATTCACCAGATTATTTTTTCAGATAAAAACCCAAATCTTTTTCATAAAATTTTGTTTCCATGTAATGTGCGCCGACAATGCGATCCTTTATCCATATAACCTTTACTAATTTGCGGATCTCTTTTTTCAGTGGGTTGTCGAGTTTAAATTTCACTTCCAATGTATCATCTGTCGAAATTTGATGTGGTTTCAGGCTTTCAAACCGGATACCGGTCAATGAAAGTTCCCGAATGATAATGTCCCCTTTTTCTCCTTTTTTCTTGGCGATGTATTCTCCGGGCAGTCTGACATCCTTTCGGTATTTCGTTCGAAATTCGATGGTGAACCGATAAGTTTCACCGCATTTACATTTAGCTTTGAGCCTTTTTTGAGAATCCTTGAACTCCGTTACATCTACAATTTTTTCAAATCCGCATTTGGGACAGATTATCGTTGCTCGATGGGTATTGTCTGCATATATTTTTTTCATCAATGATCCTCTTTTCAAATAGCAGCATGATTTTAAGAATCTTGGTCTCTACTCTTGTCTTGATCAATTTCTTTTTCATATGGGGTCTCTTTTTTGCCTAAAAAGATATAAAGTAGGGAAAATGGACCGAATGAAATTCCCGTTATTAACCCAATAAAAAAATGGAGCCAATGCCAACATTTTATTCGGCCTTGTCAACGATATACTTTAGTTTTTTTATTTATCACTGCGTAACGTTACTCTGAGAATTTCAACTGAACGCCAGAAGCGCATACACGGTACCCAAGTGCCTTTGCCACGACAAACGATGATCGTCATATCGTCTGTTTCGTACCGAGCTCCCACCAAGGGGCATAAACATGCATCAATGTGATGGTGAATAGATGATTGATTTTTCCTTCACCGAATAGTCATTTNNTTCAGATTTTTATTCTGATGATCAGATTGTATTAATAGTAAAAACAATTGGATAAAATTGTTTCCCGGGTCTGGCACATCAATTGCTTATAAACAATTAACCTGATTCAGATCCTGAATCTACCGGAATAGCAAAGAAGGTCGGGAATTGGACATCCATATTGGCATGAAGGTATAAGTAAAAGGAACTAAACAAGAAAGCGTGGGGAGAAAACAAATTAGAGTGTCACTTGTTGAAATCTATAAAGAATAACCGGGGGTTAACGAACAAGGGAAATGCAAAAAAGCACATTCAATTTTTTAAATGAAAGGAGGTATTCAAGGGTATTCTATTTTGCATGGTCATTTTATGAATCCAGGATTGTAAACAGAAAAACCTTAAAAAGGAGATGGACATGAAAAGAGTGGCTATTATATCTTTCGTTTTGATTTTTGGGATTTGTTTGGCAGCAGGTGCTTTTGCAGCAGATAAAGATGCGATTAAGAAACAAGTCGATGATATTGTTGTCGCCATTGACGGCGGGAAAACAGCCCAGGACTTTACAAGCGCAGCCCAAAATAAACCCTACTATGTATTTATAATGGAAGCGGGCGGAATGCTCTTGGTTCATCCGTCATTGGTTGGACAAAGCCTTAAAGAAAAAGCAGAACCCGTTTATACTGAATGTGCCAAAGCGACTGCTGAAGGTGTATGGGTTAAATATGTATGGAAAGGAAATCCAAAAAATACCTATGTCAGAACAACCAAGAGCGGTTTAATTGTCGGAAGTGGATACTAAGATTAATAAAATTGGTATTTATCTAAATAAATTATACCAAAGTTTTTAGGGGAATTATAGTGTCGCCCATAGAACTTATTGTTTTATGGGCGACACTTTTTTTCAAAAACAGTCTGCTTCAAAATTTCTAATCTCTTGAATAGATCAAGTTGTAATGATTCGAATTTAAACTCATATATGCCATATTGGAAGTTAAATTTGTCCGGGCAACTGTTTACATTAAACACAAATCATTAGAATTGAAAAAATTAAAAATATTTTAAGGAGGTATGGAAACATGAGGGCTTTCAACTACTTTTCTTCCCTCCTGTTGCTTTTGGTAGTGGTACCGTGTATGGCATCGGACGATTATGTCAGTGAAGTCAAGTTGGGCGATAATGTCACCATCGTCCGGCCAGGGAATGTAACTAAGCTCTGCCCATATCCCGACTGCAGACAAGGTCAGCATGTCACTCGTGTACCTAAAGGAACCGTTTTGAAAGTAGAAGGTATGATGAATGTTAGGTACGGTGATTCAACGATGAAGTGGCTTGAAACGATCTATAAAGACAAAAGAGGATGGATAAGCATTTATGATACGGACCAAGCTAAATAGTGTCGGAAAGATTTTGAATATTTTTGCTAAATAAAAAGTTGTTGTAAAAATGAAAATAAATATCCGTATGCTTGGCGTGTTTTCTGCTTGGCCACCTTCTCGATATCTGGCAACTTCCAGCTTCGTTCAACATAGGGTTCGGTCGGGGCATAGAGACGGAAATGGGCGAACCAATCTGCTGAGTTCAAGGTTTAAGACCGAATTTCTATTGACGGATAAAGCCCTTTTTTCTGACCTTCGTGATAGGGGTGAATGATATTAAACGAAACATCCTGCCCTTTTTGGGCATGACCCCTATTTTGTTTGCCGTCAAAAAAGGCACCGTTGGCCTCCAGGATATGCTCGATTCGATGCTTAAAGGCCTTAATGAATTCAGAACCGCTCCCTTGAAACTTCATGGCACCTAATGTCAATTCTTTTTTGACCTTGGAGAATTTCTTGATGGAGACGGTGTGGGTTTCGAGATCCTTGGCATTTCTAATATATCCCCAGACAATATGTGTCGCCGGTATCTTTAAAGGTTCAT
>DNGT01000504.1 GCA_003486165.1 Desulfobacteraceae bacterium | reverse complement strand
GGAATGAATCTGGTGACCCACCAGACCGGTCCGGAAGGAAGGATCGTCAGGAAAGTACTGGTGGAACAGGGTCTCAACATCGCAAAGGAATTGTACCTGAGTATCATTCCGGACAGGGCAACGGCAAAAGTTGTTATCATGGCCAGCGAGGCCGGAGGCATGGATATCGAAGAGGTGGCAGCCGCCACGCCTGAAAAGATCATCAAGGTGTACATCGATCCTCTTATGGGGATTCAGCCGTATCATTGCCGACAGGTTGCTTTTGGGCTGAATATGGCGCCGGGAGTCATGAAACCGTTTGTTTCGATGCTGTCAAGTCTGTACCGGCTATTTATGGATTATGACTGTTCGCTTGTGGAGATCAATCCCCTTGTCATCACAACCGAAGAGACGGTGATCGCACTGGATGCCAAAGCCGATTTTGACGACAATGCGCTCTATCGTCATAAAGATATTCTTGAATATCGTGACATCGACGAGGAAGACCCCCTTGAGGTCGAAGCATCCAAATTTAATCTCAACTACATCAAACTGGACGGCAATGTCGGCAATATGGTTAATGGCGCAGGCCTGGCCATGGCGACCATGGACNNACCGGAAAAGAGGGACAGTTTCATGCACGCCAGTGTATCGATTACGGAACGAATGTGGTTGCCGGGGTAACGCCGGGCAAAGGCGGACAAAAAATGGATGACGTTCCGGTATTCAATACCGTTAAAGAGGCTGTAAGGCAGACAGGCGCAAACTGCAGCATGGTTTTTGTTCCACCCGCATTTGCGGCGGATGCTATAATGGAGGCCACAGATGCTGGGGTCGATCTTATCGTTGCCATCACAGAAGGTATTCCGGTGATGGATATGGTAAAGGTTAAAAATTATCTTAAGGGCTTCCATTCCCGTCTCATCGGCCCAAACTGCCCGGGAATCATTACACCGGGTGAATGTAAGATCGGGATCATGCCGGGCCCTATTCATAAACCCGGCGGTCCCATCGGCGTGGTGTCAAGATCCGGGACCCTCACCTACGAGGTGGTTCATCAGCTGACCCTCCAGGGTATCGGACAGACCACCTGCATTGGTATTGGCGGAGACCCTGTAAACGGCACCAATTTTATAGATTGCCTGGACGCTTTTGAAAAAGACTCCGATACCACAGGAATCGTAATGGTTGGAGAAATCGGCGGAACTGCTGAAGAACAAGCATCTGAATTTATAATAAAAAATGTTACAAAACCCGTGGTGGGCTTTATTGCGGGTCTTACCGCACCTCCGGGGAGACGTATGGGGCATGCCGGNNGCCATCATCAGCGGCAGCAGCGGAACCGCCCAGGGGAAAATCGATGCCATGAAGACGGCAGGTATTCATATCTGTGAAAACCTCGGCACCTTCGGGGAGTTATGTGCAGAGGTATTTAATTAATGCATGAAATGGGTATTGCGATGCAGATTATTGAGATTGCAGTTGCATCCATACCCGCTGATTTGAAAAACGCACAAGTTAAAAGGGTCAATATAAAGGTCGGAAAACTGGCGGCGGTTGTCCCCGAAAGTCTTCATTTTTGTTTTCAAATAGCTGCTCAGGATACCCCACTTGGTGATGCAGAACTCAATATTGAAGAAATTCCTCTGAAGATCAAATGTACGGATTGTAATGTTGAATGGACCGCACTTGATCCGGTTTTTATTTGCCGCCGGTGTAACGGCGGATCCGTAAAGATGCTGTCGGGCCGGGAACTGGATATCACTTCCATCGAAGTTGAGGACTAGGAGTAACTTCTCAAAAAACGATGGAGGCCACAGGTGATAAAAGGTAAAAGATATGGCTTGTTTGAGCGTGTTAGTGAGCCTTAAAAAAAACAGCAAATCAAGACAATCTATCTTTTAAACCTAAAATCAAAAAGTTAAGCAATAATTATGAAAAGGATAGGCGACTGTTTTTTTCTTTAGGCTCACTTGCATGCGAGTTCCAGATCTTTTATGTTTTATTATCTGTGGACGACCCCTCAGAACTTAATGAGAAGTTACAACAAGGATGCTTAAGATGCTGGCATTTATGTATAAAAATCAAAGATATTTTCATCACAATGATTTCCAAAAACCTCACCATTCTCATGACCGTGGCGGCGGTTCAGTGGGTGGAAAGAACAGGGGCACCAGAGAAATAAAAATCGTTCGTAGGGTTTTGGATGTTAATGATACCATCGCGCATCAGAATCGTGAACTGTTTCGGGAAAAAGGCGTTTTTGTCATCAACGTCATGAGTTCACCGGGATCCGGGAAAACCGCTATCCTTGTAAAGACATTGTCTCAGATTACGCCAAAAATCAGGTGCGCCGTTATTGTCGGAGATATTTGCACGTCAAATGACGCTGACCGGCTTGCCGGTTCCGGTGCACCTGTTGTGCAGGTCAACACCGATGCATTCGGGGGAGATTGTCACCTGGCCGCGCATGTGATTAAAACAGCGGCCGACAACTTTAACCTGGATGAGATTGATCTTTTAATTGTAGAAAATATTGGGAATTTGGTTTGTCCGGCCGAGTTTGATATGGGTGAGAATTTGCGGATCGTTGTTCTGAGTGTCACCGAAGGAGAAGACAAACCTTTGAAGTATCCTTTGATGTTTCGCGTGTGCGATGCAGCTTTACTCAATAAAATCGATTTGCTGCCGCATCTTGATTATGACAGAGAAACAGCAGTTCAAAATATCCTTAAAGTCAATCCCCAAATGCCGGTTTTTGAAATATCCGCAAAAACGGAAGAGGGATTTGAATCCTGGATCTCATGGCTGACGCAAAAGCTTCATGGTTAGAGCATTATCTTCAAGTTTCCCCCCTTGAATTCTTCTGATTATGATGTCCATTGAAAACCTTCACTTTTCGGAAATTGAAGCTTCAGGCAATACATCGTGAAGATAAGACCGGTTTGGAGTGGAACAAAATTATACAAGATATTGTGTGCTGAGGGGATGTTCTGGTTTTCTTTAAAATGCTGAAACCGAGCGCCTGATACATTTATAATATCACATCCATCTGGGATCAATAAATATCTGGACTTTTTGCAAGGTATCAAAGGGCAGGCCTTCCTCTAATTTACAACAAAATTTTGTTTTTAATCCCGACTTTTGGATTTTAGGAAACACCACAAGTAGGGAAAAAAAGAAGTTCGTGTTTGGAGTGTATCAAACACTTTCTCATGATACACAATTGTGTCACACACACAGGTTCGAACGAATTAATTCTCAAATTTATAACTTAATTATAGGGTGTTATACATTATCTCTCTTATGGTATGGTTATTGCTGTAAAATAGAGTAAGTTTTTATGTTTTTAAAAAAATCATCATTAAACATTGAAGTAACTCATCGAGAAGGGAGGAAATTATGGAAGTAAAAGACTATTGTTCAAATGTGGATATGGAGCTGACCTTATGGAAGGCAAAAATTTTTGACACAATCCGTAAGGCCGATCAATTGGGATCTGCAGAACTGGAAAAAATTCTTCCAAACATTCAAGACCTCAAGATGGTTGTCACTGAATTGGAAGACAGGATTCATCAGCTAAGGGTGGAATGCCCTCTGGAATGGNNAAAACTCCCCGACCCCTGATATTAAATATCATGTAAATCATTAAAGGCGGTGATCATTAAACTTTCAATTCGAATCACGGTTGCAGTAGCGATCATAATAATTGGAGCGATGGATGCGATGGCGATAGAAGAGACTAAGTACGAAGTGGTAAAAAAAGACAACAAGTTCGAGATCCGCGATTATGCGCCACACATCCTCGCCGAAACCGTTGTGGAAGGAGATGTTAAAGATGCTGGAAACAAGGCATTCAAAAGGCTTTTCCGCTACATCTCCGGCGACAATCGGTCACGCAAGAAAGTGGCGATGACGGCTCCCGTATCCCAACAGCCAATGAGGGAAAAGATCAAAATGACCGCTCCCGTAGGACAGCGACGTGTTCAGGAAAAATGGGCTGTAAGTTTCATGATGCCGGCCTCGTACACTCTGGAAACTCTTCCAGAACCAGAGGACCCAAATATTACTTTGCGTCAGGTTCCAGCTCGACGGATGGCTGCAGTGCGCTATTCCGGTTTCTGGAGCGAGAAGCGTTATCTTCGATACAAGTTGGAACTGGAGTCGTGGATTCACAAAAGAAACCTTACCATCGTGGGCGATCCCATATGGGCCCGATACAACCCACCCTTTACCCCGTGGTTCTTGCGACGAAATGAGATTCTGATTCCGGTAAATGCAGGTGCTGACTGAGAGAAAACACAAGTTTTTACAAGTCCGATTTCTATAAGGTAATCTCAACATATCAGTAGTGGCATGATATCTGATTCATCTGATAAGATACCTCAAGCAAAGCCATATTTGTGGGGAATACTACAATACCAGACAGGTTTTTGATGCCTTAAAACATTGCGATATCTTTTTCGCGTTAGGTCAAATCATTTTTACAAGGTTTGCCTTTCTGATTTTTTGTGGACTTTACGATATATGCAAACCTTAACTTCGGCTAGGATCTCTTTTCGGTTATCGATTCCAGGGTTTGTCCGCCAAGGCGGCAGGCCGCCACGGCGGACGAGCCATTCATTAGATAAGCTATGATCTGTCGGCTTAACATGTTTCCCATTGTGACCTCTTCATCGACGACGATATCGGCGCCTGCTCCCTGGAGATTGGCGACGTGCCGGTTATATCGACACCGAGCCGCAATGGGCACATGGGGTCTAAGCCGGCGAATCATTTCCACGATCCTGACAGCAGCATGGGGATCGGGAATCGTCACTACCACCATGCACACGTCAAGCAGACCCGCATGTATCAAAATCTCTTCTTGACCTGCATCCCCGAGATGAAGATGAAGGCCCTGTTGACGGGCATATTCGCGGCTTTTGGGATTAATGTCGATTATCACGGGTTCCAAGCGCTGCGCCACAAGTGTCTGCACTACCTGGCGCCCGGCCGGCCCCAGTCCCACCACCAGCACTCGGTTGGCCTGTTGGGCCTTCCCGGATGGAGAAGTGCTGGCCGTCAAAGGCCTCTTTCTAAAAATCAGTGTCAGTAATCGCTCGGTCATTGCATCGGCATTGGCAATCAGATACGGGGTAACCAGCATCAGTACAATAATCACCGACACAATGAGATCAACGATATCAGCTGGAAGCACACCTCCCCTGCGGGCAGTGGCTGCCAGCACAAATGAAAACTCTCCGATCTGACTCAGAGTGATTCCCGTGGCAAGGGCCTGTCGGTTTTCTAATCTGAATAAGCGGCCCACAATATAGATGATCGCGGTTTTCAGAATCAGAACGCTTATTGAAACGAAAGCGACCCAATGCAAGTGTTTAATAAACCATATGGGCTTGGCCTGCATTCCCACCGAAGCGAAAAAGAGAGTGACCATGATGATGCGCATCGAGCCGATATCGGATCGGATCTGGGTGGCAAAAGGGGATTCTCCCAGCAGCATACCTGCAACAAAAGCGCCCAGGGCCGGGGAGATGTGCAGTTTGTGGGCGGCCCAAGCTGCGCCGAAACCCACAGTGATACTCAGAAGTACGGTCAGTTCCCGATTGGCAAAGAGTTTCGCCTCGCTCATCAGTGCCGGGGCCAGATGATACAGCAGCAGGTAGAAAACAACGGCCAACCCGATCACTGACAGGATCACTTTGAGGATATGCAGACCGATATTTATCTCTGCCGCAGCCGGTGTAAAAAAGCTGACCATCAGCACGAGAGGTACGATGGCTATGTCCTGGAGCAGAAGAATGGCCAGGCATGTCCTGCCTTTGACCGAATCGATTTCCACACGGTCCACCAGCAGCCGAAGCACCACGGTGGTGGAACTCATCGCTACGATGGCCCCCAGAGTGAGCGCACGGGGCAGGTCGAACATGTTGACCGTTATCAGGGAAACCGTTAGAATGGTCAATATCACCTGCAGCGTTCCCCCGCCAAATGCCATCCGCCCCATTTTCATTAGCTGTTTGAAACTGAATTCCAGACCGATGGAAAACAACAGAAGCGCGACCCCCAGTTCCGAGGCCTGGTTGACAAGTGTCGTGTTAAACAGCAGCGGGCCGACGATGGTGCCCGCCAGAAGATATCCTATTATGGGACTTTGCCCCAGGCGCTGGGCCAGGGCGCCCATCATGAAAGCACCGCCCAGCAGCAGTACCAGTTCCATAACGACAAACCAGATGTCCATAAGCCGGAAACCCTTTACGATAAATTAATACAAATGATATTTCAGCGGGAAAAACCAATGACCGACCATCCTTAAGCAGGCCAAATTGAGCTTTTCAAAGGACGGAAAATCACCAACATCTATATCGGCATTGTTCAGTTCGATATGGTGTTGCTTTCAGANNAATAATACTTCAACATATTGTTAACGGCCTTTTACAAAAAAGTTGATAGGAAAGATTATAAAGCAGGAAATTTAGTTGCTAATATTAAAGATTTGTCAAATCAAATTTAAGTCGGTACAGATAAACATACCACGTAGGATAACAACGAGATAAGATTAGCTCAAAACCTTTGATATCAACTATATCAGGTGAACCTGCCGGACGGAGACAATATTTGGCAGTTGACTTAAATCATGAAGTACCTTTTCGTCTGCCGGGGTGTCGATGTTTACCAGGCATATGGCCCGGTCGCCGCGTCTTCCAAGTTGAAAACGGGCGATATTGATGTTATGGCGGCCAAGGGTTGTTCCCACATTCCCGATAACACCTGGTTTGTCAATATTTTGAATCACAATCATCCAGCCTTCAGGGATGGCGTCCAGGTAAATTTCTCCAATTTTTACGAGTCTCGGATATTTTTTTTCGTAGATGGTTCCCCAGATTTCGTCGATTTCTCCTTCATGGCCTTCAAGTTTCATCCGGATCAAACTGGTGAAATCATGCTTTGCCGAACTGATGGTTTCGTGGACATGGATCCCCTTGTCTCGAGCAAGGGCCGGCGCGTTGACATAATTTACCGGGGTATCGGTGAAAGAACCAAGGAGTCCTTTCAGGGCAGCATGTGTCAGCGGGCGTGTGTCCAAATCGGATACACTTCCACTGTAACTTATTGTGATATCGTGAATTTTTCTCACAAGCTGGCCCATTAAAGATCCCATTTTTTCAGTCAGGTCCAGATGGGGGCGGAGCTGATTCATCACTTCCATTGGCAGCGACGGAAAATTGACGGCATTGGTGATGATGCCGTCCAAAAGGTAGGCGGCCATCTGGGTGGCAATCATATCCGCCACTTTTTCCTGGGCTTCTCCGGTGCTGGCTCCCAAATGAGGTGTAAAAATGACATTCGGATGCTGAAGTATGGGCAAGTCCGGTTCAGGCGGTTCCTGGGGAAGAACATCAAGGGCTGCGCCGGAAACGTGGCCGCTCAAGATGGCCTGGTAAAGATCATCAATTTTAATGACTTCTCCCCGGGAGCAGTTGATTATTCTTACGCCCTGTTTCATCTTGTTAATCGTCGTTTCATTGATCATACCCATTGTTTCCTGAAGACGCGGTACATGAAGCGTTATAAAATCTGAGCGCGAAAGCAGGTCATCCAGAGAAACAAGCTCGACATCAAGGGTTTTTGCGGCGTCTTTGCTGACATAAGGGTCAGCTGCGATGACAACCATTTTCAGACCCTTTGCACGATCCGCCACTACCCGGCCGATGTGACCAAGACCGATGATACCCAGGGTTTTTCCGGTTATTTCAATGCCCGAAAGCGTCTTTTTTTCCCATTTCCCCTGACGAAGGGATGCCGTACCTTGGGGAATATTTCTGGCAAGGGCCAGCATGAGAGATATGGTATGTTCTGCAGTGGTAATCGTATTGCCACCGGGAGCATTCATAACCACGATGCCATGTTTCGTGGCAACCGGCACGTCGATATTGTCGACCCCTATGCCGGCTCGGCCGATAACCTTGAGCTGACCGGCATTTTTTAGTACCTCTTCGGTAATCTGGGTTCCGCTTCTAATGGCAAGGCCATGGAATTCACCGATTATTTTGGATAAGATCTTTGGATCGGATGTTGCTTTGTCATTATCGACGACGACGTCTATTTTTCCGGTTGCTTCGAGTATTTTTTTTGCAACAGGAGACATATTGTCCCTAACCATGACTTTGTACATAACCGGCTCCTATTGGGCTTTTTTCCAGAAAGGGGACAGTTCTCGCAGCCGCTCGATAATTGGCGGTAGTTTTTCAATGATAACGTCGATTTCCTCTTCAGTATTATATACACTGAGGCTGAAACGGATCGAACCATGAGCTGCCGTAAAGGGTACTCCCATGGCCCGCAGAACATGGGATGGTTCCAGAGAACCGGATGTGCAAGCCGAACCGGATGAGGCACAGATGCCAAATTCGTCCATCATTAAGAGAATGGCTTCGCCTTCTACGTACTCAAATGCAATACTTGTGGTGTTTGGCAGGCGATGGTCTCTATCACCGTTAACCATTGAGTTGGGAATGCGATTTAATAGTTCGGCTTCAAGTTTGTCTCTTAACGGTTTTACCTTGATGCTTTCATCCGACAGGTTGGCGGCGGCAAGTTCACTTGCTTTTCCCAGTCCGATGATGGAAGCCACATTCTCGGTTCCACCCCGTCGGCCTTTTTCCTGATGGCCTCCGATCAAGAATGGCGAATATTTGGTTCCTTTTCGAACATACAAAGCGCCTACGCCTTTTGGCCCGTGTAGTTTATGCCCTGAAATAGAGAGCATATCGACAGCGGTATTTTTTAGATCTATCGGAATTTTTCCAACCGCCTGAACAGCGTCCGTATGAAATACAATCCCTTTTTCCTTCAAAACCCTTCCGATTTCTTCGATGGGAAAGATGACGCCGGATTCATTGTTGGCCCACATGATGCTGACAATGGCGGTATCTTCATCGAGATTTTTATACAGATAATCCAGGTCAAGGCGTCCTTTGCGGTCAACGGGGACAAATGTTGCCCGGTAGCCGTTTTTGGATAGATACTCATAAAGATTTTTTACTGCCGGATGCTCCACCCTGGAAGTTACAATATGTTTCTTCCTGGGATTCGATAAGATCGCAGCCCGGATTGCCGTACTGTCACTTTCCGTTCCACAGCTGGTGAATATGATTTCCTCCGGAGAAGCTCCCAGAAGTTTGGCCAATCGCTCCCGTGATTCAACGATCTTATGTTCCACCATACCACCGAACGTATGCATACTGGATGGATTTCCGTAATATTCATTGAAATAGGGAAGCATTTCTTCCAGCACTTCCGGAGCGACTTTTGTAGTGGCGTTGTTGTCCACATAAATGACGTTCACTAGTGCACCTCCTCTACCAGGAGCTCAGGAGCAACCAGTTCCCTGAGCTTTGACTCGACATAATGCTTAAGGGTAATTTGGGATGCGCTGCATGTGGCACAAGTTCCTTGAAGTTTCACAAGAACGTTGTTTCCATCCACATCCACAAGGTCAATATCTCCCCCGTCTTTTTTCAGTGCCGGTTTTATTTCACGCTCTAAAGTCTCTTCAATCAGTTTGATTTTTTGAATATTGGTTAAACGGATGACTTTTTTCTTTGCCGGCATTTCCAGTCCGAGGGATTCGTCGATAATTTTCTGAATCTTTTCATGGCAGCTTTCGCATCCACCGCCGGCCTTGACATAGTTGGTCACATCTTCAATGGAGTTGAGGCTGTTTTCTCTAACAGCACGTTTTATTTCAAGGTCGGTGACACCGAAGCATTCACAAACGATATTGCCCTCCACCTTTTTTTCGGCTTGCCCACGATAATTTGCAATTGCTTTTTCAAGGGCATCACGTCCCAAAACCGAGCAGTGCATCTTTTGTTTTGGCAGGCCACCTAAGAATTCCGCAATTTTATCATTGGTAATTTTTTCAGCATCCTCCAGGGAAAGGCCCTTAATCATTTCCGTCAGGGCCGATGAAGAAGCAATGGCGCTTGCGCAGCCAAAGGTTTGAAATTTCGCATCTTTGATTTTTTTATTTTCATCCAGTTTAAAATAAAGCGTCAGGGCATCCCCGCAAGCCAGGGATCCGACTTCTCCAACACCGTCGGCATCGTCAATCACACCCACATTTCTCGGATTGAGGAAGTGATCTTTTACCGTTTTTGTATATTCCCACATGGTATCCTCCTGTGTTTCATATCATTCAAAGTATAAACAAGCTTATATTAATCATTTTATTTGAAAAGAAAAGCCCAGTGTCAAATTAAGCACAAGTTAACATCAGGGACAACAGATCGTTCAAAAGCGATACGTGTTCCGTCACTTTTTTTGGTTTTTGCCATAAGAATCCTGTAGAATGTTTAAGCCAAAGTATACATAGTGAAGGCCGGAAGCTACGGTAAGGGTTGCCGTAATCCAAAACAGCGACCGTTTAGTTATTTGAATTCCTGGAATACTCGGATCAAGAAGGGTCAGTAAAATCGTTAAAAACTGTGCAACCGTCGTCCATTTACTCACAAGGCTCGGATTTATTTCAATAGGAATGTCCGTTAATGAAAAAACAGCGATGCCGGTGATAATCAGGATGTCACGGCTCAGGACGATCACTGCCAGCCAGGGGGGAATTATTTTTAGAACAGCCAGGCTTACAAAAGCAGACGCCAACAAAAGCTTGTCGGCGATGGGATCAAGGTAAGCGCCCAATACACTGTACTGATTAAAATATCGTGCCAGCAGGCCATCCAGTCCATCGCTGATGGCTGCAATGGTAAATACCAGCAGCGCAAAGTGAAACAGATCTTTTAAAAGGAAAATGACAAAAAGGGGCGTGAGCAAGATCCTGATAACGGTTAAAATATTGGGAATATTGATGCTCAATGATCTGTTTCCATTTTAAAACCTAAGTCGAGCGGTTTTCAAATTTGCCGCATATACAAGGAAGATGTTGTTTCGCTATGGTCGTCTATGCGGAACGGCATCTGACGCAGTAGATGCGGTGAAATTGGAAATCCCAAAGGGTTTCAAATTTTTGAAATGATTAAATTAACTATTTCAAAAATTTGAAACGCTCAGCTTGGGTAGAATTAACCTGAAATAAGCTCAACTTTCAAGTGATTCTTTGAAACCTCATAAATGTTAATACCGACCGATCCATAGGATTTCAGCATCAAGGTGTCCGCGAGTGTTTTGGCGTTTCCCTTGTATGCAATGCTGATGACGGTCTCGTTGGCTTTCAATTCTTTTATCTGAAGATTCTTCGTCCCGGATATCTTATTGATAATGCTGATAAACTTCTCGAAATTTGCCAGGTTGTCCGTACCTTCAACGACGATCACTATAATGTTGGTCTGCTCATCTTTTCTCTGCCAGGCATCAATGATCTGACCAGCCATTGTGTCACCTGCAAGTGATCCGGCAGTAGATAGCGCATCCCGGGCGCCTATTGTTTCATCGGCATTTGCTGTGACGGCACTCTTAGTTATGGCGGCGATTTCTTCATCTGTATCTGTCCGAAAGGCACGTGCGGATACAACTCCCTTGAAAGACTTTATATTTTTCCCCATGATATTTTGCGCTTGGTCTATAGTTGTCTTACCCACAATGACGATATCCGCCTTTAAATTAAGACCGAGGTTGACGGCCTGTTTTTCGTCGAGATCAGGTTTGTCGTATCCATCATCAAGTCTTGTGTTTTGAGCGATGCTTGGATGATCAAGTACCGGAAGCCCTTTGCTTCTCATGGTTTCTATGAAAGCGCTGACTGAAAATATTTCTCCCAAAGCCGCTTTTTTCCCCCACCAGTATTTTGGTGACGTGTCTTCAAGGTTTTGTTCTGAAATTAAAACCAGTATTTTGGGCAAAGATTTTCCACCTGACATAATCCTGGCGTCTGACATAAGTTTTGTCAAGCCGGCGATGGAAACGTTTGCTTCTACCATTACCCTGTAAGCATCTTTAATCTTAAACTCTGCCAGCACTTTGTAACCCTGAATGAATTTGCTGGTTTGACCATAAAGCGCTTGGTTGAAACTTTGAAATGTTTGATGCAAAGATTCCGGGGGTATAAGGTCCAGCGCCACACTCTCCACGGCGGATTCCAGGCTATTCTCAATGGCTTGTTTTCTTGCACTGGCAGAATCCTCTTTATAGATTTTACCGGTTCCAATGACCACAACGGTTTTTGTCGCAATCTGATTTTCAGCCTGAAGGTTTACAGAATGTGCAAAAAAGGCAAAAAAACAAAGGATTATAAAAATAAATCTGATTATGGTTTTAGAAGATACAGGCATATTTTTTTTAACCTCCGTTTCCGATGAAATGATTTGCTTATCAATCGATCAATTTAGAAAAGATAGTTTTTTCAAAAATTCCGGGACAACGTATAATCGGCAATCATCAACAGGACCTCTTTTGTGTTTGAATGTTCAAAGACGGCAAGTGCTTCCTTTGCATTCCGAACATATTCTGTAGCAAGATTTTGAGTATATGATCGACCGCCGTACTTGTCTATCATCTTTATCAATGTTTTAAAATCGTTAACAGAGAAATTTTTGTTTTTTATTATATTTTCCATGCGGGTTCGATCTTTTTCGTCAGCCGATTTGAGTGAATAAATGACCGGTAGGGTCAATTTTCCTTCTTTGAGATCTGCCCCCACTTCTTTTCCAAGCGTGACGGTATCTAACGTATAATCGAGAAGATCATCCACCATCTGAAAAGCGATGCCAAGGTTGAAACCATAATCTGACAAGGCGGTCTCTTTTGTCAGTGACACATTTGCGATCAGGGCTCCTGCACGACATGTTCCCTGAAACAGCACAGCAGTCTTACGTTTTATAATCTCCATGTACTCTGCTTCTGTGAGGTCCAAGTTGCCCTTTCTCATCAACTGATGAATTTCGCCCTGGGACATATTTTCTGTAATTCCTGATACGACCTTAATGACATCAGGCTGTTTTGTTTCGGCGGCAATGGCCAGTGATCGTGCAAGCAGAAAGTCTCCTACAAGTACAGTAGTGGCATTGCCCCATATAGAGTTGGCCACTGGTTTACCTCTTCGCAACGTCGCTTCATCCACGAGATCGTCGTGCAAAAGGGTGGCGGCATGCAAGTATTCAAAAATCGTCGAAAAAATCTTGTCATAGTCTCCATCATAACCGCAAATTCTGGCTGATAGAACCATGAGCAAAGGTCTTAAACGTTTTCCCCCGCTAAACAATATATGCCCGGCAATTTGAGAGACCAGGTCTAAATACGGATTTAAGTTTTGCTCGAGGGCGACCTCAATTTCTTCAAGATCATGTTTAACCTGTGTAAGGATTTTATGTTTTAAATCGTTCATAACACTTTTCCCTTGAGATCATATTCGGAAGCTTCCTCAATCCTAACTTTGACAAAGGACCCAATGGGTAGGTTCTTGGAATAAATATCGGTTGTGCCGTCGACTTCCGGAGCTTGAAAAAATGTTCTGGCTTTATACAGGTTGTTTCCCATCGATTCTTCCACAAGGACGTCATAATTCTTGCCGATGTGTTTACGGTTATTGAGCAAAGATATTTTCTGCTGGACCGCCATCAGCCGGTTGTATCGATCCACCGCCACACTTTTTGGAATATGACCCGGGAGTTTGTGGGAAGGAAGATCTTCAGCGTCGGAATAGATGAATACCCCAAGGTTATCAAAACATATGTCCTGTATAAATGTTGACAGCGTTTCAAAATCTTTATCTGTTTCTCCGGGAAAACCAACGATGATGGCTGTTCTGAGCGCTGCATCAGGAACAGTGGATCGAATGTTGTCAAACAGCCGATACAAATTTTCGGATGTATAATGCCGCCCCATCTTCTTGAGAATCTTGTCGCTGGCATGTTGAATCGGAACATCAAAATAAGAACATATGTTCCGATGGTCTGCAACGGTTCGAATAAAAGAATCCTCTATGCTCTCCACATGTCCGTACAGTATTCTAATCCATATGTTATTGGATATGTCTGATATTTTTTCAAGCAATCGATATAGTGGTACAGGGGGGTGAAGATCCGTGCCATAATGGGTGGTATCCTGTGCAATTAGAATGAGTTCCTTGACTCCGGATGAGATCAAAACACGTGCTTCGGAAACAATATCTTCGGGATGGCGGCTTCTTTGTTTTCCCCTGAGCTTTGGGATGATACAATATGTACAGTGACGGCTGCATCCTTCAGCGACTTTAAGATACGCCATGTAAGAAGAACTTAAAACCCTCAAAGATTCCTGTTGCCCATAGGAGATGATATTCGGGTCCGGCAGAAAACACCTCCCAACATTCAGATCGTCGTTTGCAGCCGCTACAATTTTATCAAAAGCACCGGTCCCTAAGAATACGTCGACTTCCGGCAGTGTTTCGACCATAGCTTCTCTGTAACGTTCCGGGAGACATCCGGTAATGATAAGACGTCGGCAGGTTCCGTTGTTTTTTAATCGTGCAAGTTCCAGAATGGTGTCGATGGATTCGTTGACTGCGGATTCAATAAAACTGCACGTATTTACAATAATCGTGTCGGCGTTTTGTGGATCTTGTGTGATGCGCCATCCTGCGTTTATCAATCGACCCAGCATCATTTCGCTGTCCACGAGGTTTTTCGCACAACCTAAACTGGCCAGATATAGTTTCATGTATTTTTGAAATAGTTTGGTCCCTTGAAACAAATCGATGTCAAAGGGGCTTAAGGTATGATTAAAATTTTTGACTGGAAGCTGTCTGAGTGGATTAGGGATCGTTTTGAAAGAACCAAAGAAAATTTAGCGTCATGAAAGAAATCTTCCTTTAAAACAGAAACTTTTATGAATAGCCCGGGCAGGTTCNNAGTTCTTTCAGCAAAAATTTAATTTTACCTTAAGCGATAATGTTTTTAATAGTAAAGTGTTATAGTTTTATTAATATCCTTTAAATAAATTATCGCCATTAAAAATTAAAGGCTCCCGGAAGGTATCGGCAGCCTTTAAAGGGTATAAAATTTTGTATACGAGATTAATGCCGTATGGAATCAAATTTGGATTCAGCCCTTTAATTTTCTAATTTCTTGAGTAATTAAAGGCACGATCTCAAAAAGATCGCCCTGTATACCGTAATCGGCTTTGGAAAAAATGGGGGCTTCCGGATCTTTGTTTATGGCCACAATGACGTTGGATGACGACATTCCGGCAAGGTGTTGAATGGCGCCCGATATGCCGCAGGCAATATAGAGATTCGGAGAAACGACCTTTCCGGTCTGTCCCACCTGATCCGAGGAGCTGCGCCAGCCTTCATCTACAGCCGATCGCGACGCACCGACAGCACCCTCGAGCACTTGGGCCAGTTCCTCTATAACGGCAAAATCAGGACCGCCCATTCCTCTGCCACCGGACACGACGGTATCGGCTTCGGTCAGTTCAACTTTAGCGGTATCAAGATGCTTTTCAATAAATTTCATTGATGTTGTGCCGGTATTGACCTCAAACTTTTCAATGGACCCGGTTCCGGCAGCGTTGGCGATGGTCATGGCATTGGGTCGAATGGCTAAGATTTGCGGTTTTCCGTTGAGCACGATATCCGCCAGAATTTTTCCGCCATACATATAGCGGGTTGCCATTAGGTTGTTGTTATCAAAACGAATGGCAACACAATCCATGGCAAGCGGCGCGTTCAGGCGTGCACTCAGACGCGCTGCAATATCTTTTCCTTGGGTGGATGCGCCCAGTATCACAACATCCGGCGTTTCTTTGTTGATGACATCGGCGATGACATTGCCATGTGCATCCGGCAAATATTCAAAAAGGGCGGGATTCTCTGCAACGATGATCCTGTCCGCCCCAAATTGCTCGAGTTCTTTTGAAATGCTTTCAATGTTATCTCCCAAAACAAGGGCGCTAAGTTCACCACCCATCTGATCAGCGATACGCCGTCCTTC